>NZ_JBEXXN010000019.1:0-119590 GCF_040630445.1 Streptomyces sp. NPDC005805 | reverse complement strand
GGCACGGCGGGCGTCCCGGCGGCGCACGGCGCGGGTGGCCGCGTCGGCCGGGGCGGCCGGGGCGGGGCCGGGGGCGCGGCGGGCGCTTCGGGAGCGGACGCCGAGGCGGGTTCCGGCCCGGGTTCCGGTTCCGATTCCCGCGACGGACCCGGAGTCGGCGCGGGGTCCGCCGCCGGTGGCGGACCGGCGGGCGCGGGCGGCGGCTCCGCACGGTGGGTGTCCGTGGCCGGGACCCGGTCCGGGCCCGGTTCGGGCGGAGGCGCAGGCGCGGGCGTGGGCTCCGGCGGTGCGGCGGAGCCGCCCGCCCCCCGCCGGTCGCCGTCCGACCAGCCCAGATACGCACCGCAGTTGCCGCAGAAGTCGTCCGCGGAGCCGTTGGACGCCCCGCACGCGGGACACGCGCGCATCACGTCACCTCCCGTCGTCGTGGTCGGAGGGCGGGCCGGGCAGGATCTCCACCCGGCAGCCGGTGTGGACCGGGCAGAGCGCGCGGACGAGGGCGTGCACCCGTTCCGCGTCCACCGGCCGGCCGGAGTCGCCGGGCCACACCCGGACCAGGACCTCGCCCGGAGGCGCGGGGGGCAGTTCGGCGCCGGCGGTACGCGACCAGGTCGCCCCGCCGTCGCCCGTGACCCGCGCCGCCACCCCGAGGACCAGCCGCAGGGCGTCCACCAGACCGCGTGCCGTACCCCGTCGCCGGTGCAGGTCCACGGCCCGGAGGACCGCCTCGCGGCGCAGCTCCTCCGGCCACCGGGGGTCGTCGGCGGCGCCGACCCACCCGGCCAGCCAGGACAGGAAGTCGTCCGGCGCGAGGCGCGGGTCGAAGTAGGACGGCAGGCTGTCCAGGGTCGCGAACACGGGTGCCAGGACGTCGTCCAGACCGGCCGTGAACCGCTGGGCGAAGTCGTCCTCGGCGTACAGGGCGGGCAGTTGACCGCCGATCGGGTGCCGGCTGGGCAGGCCGGGGACGGCGGCCCGGCTCATCCGCGCACCCCCGCGCCTCGGTCGGTGCGGGCCGGCCGGCTCATCCGCGTCCCTCCGGTTCCCGGGCCGTCACGGCCACCTGGTGCTGGTACGAGAAGACGAGCGCGCCCGGCCCCACGTCGATGCGGTCCACCGGGGCGCCGCGCCGGCCCGTGATCGGGTCGGCGGCGAACAGGCGGATGTCCTCCACCAGGGCGTTGCCGGCGGCGCGTTGGAGGACGCCGAAGACCTCCCCGTACTGCACCGGGCGTCCGAACGGCCAGCCGGTGCCGTCGGGGCCGCCGCGCAGCGGGTCGAGGTGCCGGAAGAGGGCGGCGAGGGCCGCGTCCCGGACCCGGTCGGCGTCCCCGGCGGGGGCCGCGAGCCGGGCCACCACGGTGACGCCCTGGTAGACCGGGGGCTCCACGACCAGCCGGGTGCCGATCAGGCGCCGTTCGTCGAGGCGTCCGGTGATCGTGGCCAGGACCTGGTCCGAGGGGATCAGCTGCTCGAAGCGGAGCCGTTCGCCGTCGTCGGGCACCGCGTCCGGGACCACCAGGACCCGGACCGCGCCGGGGTCCTCGGCGGCGGGCAGGCAGCGGACCCGGCGGATCGAGGGGGCCGCCTGGCGGCTGATGGTCTCGTAGTCCTCGGCGGTCACCGCGCGTTCCTGCGTCCGCAGCGCGTCCGGCGCCCGCAGCTTGGCGTTCTCCACGCTCTCGCCCGCGACCCCGCCGCGCGCGGCCTCCCGGTTGGCGACCCGGGCGACGTACGGGACGGAGCTGCGCAGCACGGAGATCGCGCCCCGGGCCACATTGCCCGCCGGTCCGCCGCCGGTCCGGTACCGGGCCACCCGCACCTGGGCGCCTTTGGGCGGCACCGCGCCGCAGGGGCGCAGGGTGCCGTCCGGTTCGCGCAGCACGGGCGGGAAGGTGAACTCGCCGGTGGTGGCGTCCACCCGGACGTGCCGGTCGTCCGGTCCGGAGCGGCCGAAGTGCTCCACGAGCCGCCAGTCCTCCCAGCCGTCGCCGGAGGACACCTGGACGAGCGGGGGAGAGCCGTCGAGGAGGACGGGCGGCCGGCCGAGCCGGAAGCTCTGGCCCGCGACGCCCTCCGAGGTGCCGAGCGGCACATCGGTGACGGTCTCCGCGTGCTCGGCGGTCACGGTGCCGCCGACGGTGAACACCGCCGCCTCGCGCACGGTCGGGGACTCCGAGTAGAACGGCTGGCCCGGCTCGGCCTCGGTGACCCGGCAGCGCAGCCAGCCCGCGCGCGTCCCGCCGATCACCGAGGCGCGGTGCCCGGCCGGGACGTACACGACGATCTCGCCCGGCCGGTTGAGGCCGCCGGTGGTGTCCTCGCCGGTCTCGCACTCCTGCCAGCGCCCGCCGTCCCACGCCTCCCACACCAGAGGGGGCTGGCGCGGGTCGACGCCGACGCCCTCGACCCGGCTGTCCAGGCGTACCGCGACCACGCACCGGGGCACGGCGGTCGGCAGGCCGAACAACAGCGCGTCCCCGGGTTCGGGGGCCGGCTGGAAGCAGGGCACGTCCCGGCCCTCGGCGAGGGCGCCCGTCCGGTCGGTCTGCTCGCCGGTGCGCGGCGCGGTCACCAGGCGGACCAACTCGCTGGGCAGGATCTCCAGTTCGGCGGTGGTCGCGAAGACCACGGCCTCCTCGGACTCGCCCCGCGCGGTGGTCACCTCGGTGCCCTCGGGCAGGGTGACGGTCTCCGGCTGGGGAGCCGACAGCCAGAAGTCGACCTCGGCCGAGGCGGCGGCCGGCGGGAACAGGCGGATGCCCAGCAGGTCCAGGAAGGCCAGGTAGTTCTTCTCCGGCACCCGGTTGAGGCGGTAGAGGAGCTGGTCCACCAGATAGGCGAAGGTCTCGATCAGGGTGACGCCCGGGTCGGAGACGTTGTGGTCGGTCCACTCGGGCGCGCGCTGCTGCACATAGCGCTTCGCCTCGTCGACGAGCTGCTGGAAGCGGCGGTCGTCCAGATTGGGGGAGGGCAGGGCCATCAGTCCGCGAGCACTTCCTCGGTCCCCTCGTCGGAGGGGATCGTGTAGAAGGGAAACACCAGGTTGCGCCGGTCGTTGGTGGTGCGCACCGTGTAGCGCACATCGATGTAGAGGGTTCCGGCCTCGACGGCGTCGAAGGCCACCACCACGTCGTCCACGGCGATCCGCGGCTCCCACCGCTCCAGCGCCTCGCGCACCTGCTGGGCGACGCGGCCGGCGGTGGCGCCGTCGTTGGGGGCGAAGACGTAGTCGTGGATGCCGCAGCCGAACTCGGGCCGCATCGGGCGTTCGCCGGGGGCGGTGCCGAGGACCAGCCGGATGGCCTCCTCGATCTCCCGTTCCCGGTCGACCAGGGCGATCCCGCCGGTGGGGCCGACCCGCAGCGGGAAGGCCCAGCCCCGGCCGATGAACCGTTCGCTCATCAGACACCGCCGATCAGGACGTTGGGCGCGCCCGTGACGACCATCGCGCCGCAGGCCGTCTTGTCGCGGGCCCGGGCGGCGGGCAGCCCGCCGATCAGGACCGCGCCCCGGAGGGCCGCCGTCGGGTCCGGCAGGATCACATTGGCGGGCCCGAGGGCCGCGTGCGGCGGCATCGGGCAGGTGTGCAGGCTGCCGACGACGGCGGCGGGGCGCCCGCCGATCAGCACCCGTGCCACCGTCTGGGCGGCACCGGGCGGTGGCGTGGCGATCACCCCGCCGTGGTTGGTGGGGTCGCCCGTACGGGCTGCGGCCGGCATGCGGCGCTCCTCTCGGAAGGCGGCGGTCAACGTGGTCGGGGAACAGGTCAGTTGATGCGGATGAGCTTGGCCTTGAGGACGCCGAGCAGACCACCGTCGACGGTGACGCCCGAGGCGCCGGTCACGTTCACCGACCGGCCGCCGATCTTCACGTCGGCCCGGCCCTGGATGTCCACGTTCCGCCCGGAGACGCTGACGTTCCCCCGGCCGGCGTCCAGGGTGATGCCGTCCCGGTCCAGCACCACGGAGCTGAGCGGGCGGCGGCCCTTGGCGAACACGGTCAGCTCGATCCGGTCCCGGCGGTCGTCGAGGAAGACCTCCAGCCGTTCGTCGGCGGTCCGCAGCCGCACCCCGGACGGGCCGGGGGCGCGGGCGTCCAGGAGTTCCACGCGATGGCCCGAACGGGACACCAGGGAACGGCGGTTGACCCGGCCGGTGGTTCCGTCGACCAGGGGTGTGTCGTGCGGCGAGGGCTTGTCGACGCCGTTGTAGAGGCCGCCGATGACGTACGGGCTGTCCAGCAGGCCCTGTTCGAAGCCGACCAGCACCTCGTCGTTGACCTCCGGGGAGAACACCCCGCCGCCGCCCTTGCCGCCCCACTGCACGGTCCGCACCCAGTCGGTGACATAGGTGTCGTCCAGCCAGGGGAACTTCAGCTTCACGCCCCCGCTCTCCGCGCCGCCCGTCTCGCGGACATCGGTCACCACGCCGATCGCCAGCCCCGGCATCCGCGACGACCGGGACGGCGCTGCGGAGCCGCCCGCGCCCGCGACCAGCCCGGTCAGGGAGCGGTCCGGGCTGGCGCTCACCCAGAGGGTGGTGCGGTAGCCGCCGTGCGGTTCGAGGACGTGCTGCACGGCCGTCGCCGTGTACTTCCCGGAGAACGCCTGCCCGACGTTGCCGAGGGCGACCGGCTTCCCCGCGCGCAGCAGCGGATTGCCCTCCGCCACCGCCTCCAGCTCCCCGAACGCGGAACTGACCTGCGCGGCCGTCGCGTCCGCGACCGCCTGGGTCTCGGCCTGGGTGCGGTACGGGGTGTCGGCGACGGTCAGCTTCGACCTGGTGCCGAAGCGGGCGGCGAACGCCGGGCTGAGCCCCGGCACCACCGTGTCGCTCTCCACCGAGGGCTGCCGGGCCACCAGCGGCCGCTTGGTGGTGACGTCCCAGCCGCGCACCTCGACCTGCTGCGCCCCGTCCGAGGCGGAGAGCGAGGCGCGCAGCGCCAGCAGGTTCCGCCCGTACTCCAGCACCATCGGGTTCCGGGTCGCGGAGGTGGACGGCGAGGGCGCGCCGGACGCCTTCACCGGCTTGGTGAACTGGAGGACGCCCCGGTCGTCGACCCGGACCCGGGCGCCGCTCTCGGCCGCCAGCTGCTGAAGGAACTCCCAGTCGGAGACATTGGCCTGGGAGAGCTGCCGGTAGGTGACCGGCGCGGCCTCCACCGTGCCGCAGGGCAGCCCGGCCCCGGCCGCCACCTTGCGGACGATCGCGGCGGCCGTCATGTTCCGGAAGGCCACCACCTTGCGGCCGCGCTGGAGGCGGTGGGCCTTGGAGTAGGCGCGCACCACGGTGAAGGAGCCGGTGCGGTCCCGGTCCACCTCCAGCGCGGTCACCTCCCCGTCGAACAGCCGCTCGCGCGCCTGCCCGGACGCGGTCACCACGGACACCCGCAGCGGGGTGCCGATGGTGATGCCGGTCGCGCGCAGGAACTCGTGGTCGGGGTCGCGGTAGGTGAGGACCGCCGCGTCGGGCAGGCCCACGTTCTCGTCCACCACGCAGCTCACCAGCTGCGCGGCCCAGACGCGCGGGAGTTCGCCCGGGGTCTCCACGACCGGGTCCGCCGCGAAGGACCGGCCGCCGCGTTCCGCCGCCGTCGTCACGCGTCCTCCTCGGCGCCGGCGCCCGGCAGCCCGGGGACCACGAGTTCGGTGCCGGGGACCAGGGCCATCGGGTCGTCGATCCCGTTCGCCTCGGCGATGGCCCGCCAGGCCGTCGCGTCGCCGTACTCCCGCCAGGCGAGCATCGCCAGGCTGTCGCCCGCCACCACGGTGTGCGTGCTGCGGGCGGTGCGCGCGCCGGAGGTCGGGTTCTGGCCCGGCGGGTCGACGCTCGCCTCCTCGATGGAGAGCGCGCAGGTGGCCCGCAGCGGCTTCCCGTCCACGTCGAAGAGGGTGTACGAGACGGAGAGGCTGGAGAGCACCCCGTCGAAGGAGGTCGTCCGGGCGGTGCCCCACTCGAAGCGCACCCAGGGGCTCGCGGGCTTCTTGCGCCCGAGGCTGGCCGGGGTCGGCACACAGGCCAGCATCAGCTTCTCGACCGCCTGCTCCACGGAGTTGTCGTGGGTGGAGGTGGCGTCCAGGAAGACGTCCATGCTGAGGGTGCGCGGTCCGCTGCCGACGAACTCGGGCAACGCGGACTGCCCGGCCATCCGGGACGGGGAGCGCCGCCACTCGGTGGACTTGCGCAGCTCCAGCGTGGACGGGTTGAACTGGAGCTGGAGCCGGGCGACGGTCCCGCCGGGCCGGGCGCCCACGGAGGCGGGCGGCTCCTTGAGGGTGAGCTGTGCCCTGGCCCGGGTGGCGCGCAGTGCGGGGGACATACCGGGGCCTCCTTCCGGAGCGGGTGGGTGCGGGGTTCGGCTGAGGGGTGACGGGGTTCGGGTTACGGGGGAGTGGCGGGGCGTCAGCTCGGGCGGAGGCCCTCGTGGGCGATCTCCAGGGTCTCCACGGCCGCCTGGGAGGTGGCGGGGTCGAAGGACGGCCCCTGCCAGCGGACGGGGACGATGCCGAAGACCTGCCAGCTGATGATCCGGGTCAGGTCCGGCTTCAGCGCCACGATCTCGCCGTCCTTGGGCTCGACCCGCCGCAGGGTCTCGTCGAGCCAGCGGCCGATCTTCGCGGTGTCGGCGGTCACCGGCCGGGTGAGGGTGATGTTGGACCAGGTCACGCGGCCCGGGAGCTGCCAGGTGAAGCCGTTGTTGCCGCCCTCGGCGTAGCTCTCCATCTCGACCTCGGCACCCATGCCCGAGCAGGTGTGGAAGGCGCCCAGGTCATTGCCGCCGATCGCGAGCCGGAAGTACACGCTCGTCGCGAAGATGCTGTCGGTCATGGCTTCGTCATCCGTCTGTCGGTGGTTCGTGGGTCCGTGGGGTGCGTCCGAGGGCGCGGGCTCAGCGGCGGCCGTCGTAGGGGCGGCCCGTGCGGTCCCGGCCGCGCCGCAGCTCGGTGCGCAGCAGCCGGGCGACCGGGTCGAGGAGGCGGCGCGCGAGGTCCTCCAGCTCGGCTTCGGTCGTCGCGGCGGGGCCGGGGGTGGTGGTGTCGGTGCGCTTCGCGCCCTTGGGCGTCGGGCCCTTGTGCGGGGTGGTGCCTCCGGCGGGGGCGGTGGCGCCCTTGGCGTTCGGCCGGCGCTGGACCGGGACTTCGGCGGGGGCGGGCGTCGGCGTGGCCGGGGTGGCCGGGGTGGCGCGGGGCTGGACGACGGGGACCGGGGCCGGGACCGGGTGCGCCGACGGCGGCGCGGGGAAGCGCTCGACGAGCGGCGGGGCCTGCGGGGAGGAGACCGGCAGCCCGCCCGCCGGCCGGGCCGCGCCGACCGGGGAGGCGTACCCGGGGTTCGGGTGCGCCGGGCGGACGACGGGGGCCGGTGCGGTCGCCGCGCGCTGGACCGGCCGGGACGCGGGTGCGGCCGCCGCCGGGGTCCGGGTGACGGGTCCGGGGCGGTCGGGGGCGGCTGCCCGCTGCTGCGGCGCCGCCGGGTCGCCGGGCCAGCGGACCGGGACCACGGGCGGACCCGCCGGGCGGGGGCGCGTGGCACCAGGGCCCGCCGCGTTCGCGGACGCGGGGCCGGTGGCGGCGGCCGGGGTGCTGAGCGTCAGCGGGCGGGCGGACAGCAGGCGGGTGGTGCGGGGTGGGGTGGTGGGTGGGGATGAAGTCGGCTTGGTGGTGGAGGCGTTGGCCCCGCCCGGGGTGGTCACGGACCGGGCGACGACGAGGGGGACCGGGCCGGTGGTGGTGCGCGCGGGACGCTTCGGGGCGGTCGGAGTGGTCGGGGTGGTCGCGGTCCCGGGGCGCGGGGCGTCGGTGGTGGGCGCGGGGCGCGGCTCCTGCGGCGGGGTGCGCCGCTGGACGAGCGGTGCGGGCGGCGGCCCCGGGGTCCGCGCACCGGGCGACGCGGGCAGGGTGGCGCTCGGCGGCAGCGCGGCCAGGGGCGCGCCCAGCCCGCCGCGTACGCGTTCCCCGGCCCGGTCCTTGCGGGGCCGGTCGGGCGTGGCCCGCTGGACGGGTGCGGGTGCGGGCGCGCTGGCAGGAGCGGGCTCGGTCGGCTGCTGGACGACGGGCAGACCGGGGGCGGCCGGTGCCTGGGCCGGGGGTACGGCCGGGCTGGGCTGCGTACTCAACGGGACAGCAGTCGGCGGGAGTTCGGCGAGGGGCGCGCCGAGGGTCGGGGCGGCGGCCGTGCGCTGGACCGGGGCCGGGGTGTCGGCGGGCCGGGACGCGGCCGGGGCCCGGGTCGCCTTCGGGGCGACGGGGGCGGGAGCCGGCGGGTGTACGGCGTGGACACGGCGGGCCGCGCGCGCCGGAACCCGGGCGACGGTCAGCGCGGGCCCCACGGGCCGGGGCCGTACGGCCGCCCGGGGAGCGTCGGCGGCCTGAACGGCCGGCCGGGTACCGCTCGTAGACGCGGAGCCGGAGCCGGAGCCGGAGCCGGAGCCGGAAGGGGAAGGGGAAGGGGAAGGGGAAGGGGAAGGGGAGCCGGAGGCGGCGCGCTGCACGGAGGGCCGGGAGGGCGAAGCGGAACCGCCTTGCGGGCGGCTGGGGTTCGTCGGGTTCGGTGCCGTCGTGCGGGCGGCGAGCGTGTCCGGGACCACGGCGACGCGGCGCACCAACGGGATCTCCGGGTGCGAGGGGCGGGCCCGGCCGGTGTCGGACGGGACCACCGCCGCGCCCGCGCCCACGGGCCCGGGCGAGCCGGTCGTCCCGAGGACGGCGGGGGAGCCCGTCGCGGCGGTGAGGCCACGGGTCGGGGGCTCCTCGCGGGACGGGGAGGACGGGCCGGGGCGGACGGCGTCCGCGGCACGGCCTGCCGCCGGGCCGGCCGGGGCGGCGAGAGCGCGGGCCACCACGGGACCCGGTCCGGTGCCGGGGGAGCCACCGCGACGATCGGCGGGTGGCGTCGGCGAGTGTGACGCCGACGATGACGAAGGGGATTGCTGTGTAGGCGAGTTGGATGCCGAAGAGGGCGCGGGCGTCGGGCCGCCGGGTGCCGCACGCCCCACCACCGGTCCCGGCCCCTGGGCCCGGGCCGGACGCCCGGCTGCGGTCGGCATCGCGACCGACGCGCCCGGTCCCTGGCCCGGAACCGCCGGCGTGACCGGCGTCGTGGCCGGTACCCCCGGGGCCGGGACGGCGCGCTGCACCGGTGCCGGACCGCTGGGCTCCGCCGGTGCCGACGCGGCGCGTTGCCCCGCGCCGGTCGCGGTGCCCCGCGCCTCCTGCCGCGCCGCCCGGCGGGACGCCCGCCGCGCCTTCCGGGACTCCCGCCCGGCCGACCCGCCGGACTCCCCCGCCGACCTGCCGGACCCCTTCCGTGACTCCTCGCGGGACGCGGCCCGCGACTCCTTCCGGGGTGCCTTTCGGGGTGCCTTCCGGGACTCCGTCCCACTCGCCTTCCCGGACCCGGACCCGGACCCGGACCCGGACCCGGACCCGGACCCGGACTCGGACCCGGACTCGTCCCCGGACGCCGGCTTGTGGGACGCCCTCCGCGCCGTCGCGCCGGACGACGTGGGGGACGCCACCCCGGGCGCGTTCCCCGTCCGCCCGCCGCCCCCGGACCGTGCCTGCGGACGGGAACGCGCGAGGGGCCGCTTCGGGCCCGTCGCCGCCCCCGCGTCCGCGTCCACATCCGCGTCGCCCTCCGGACGCAGCGCCCGGAGCAGCAGGGGTCCGCCACCGCTCATGGTCGGCCGGGCGGCGGTCGGGGTGTGGGCGACGCCGTGCACCAGCCCGGTCGGCGCGTCGGACAGCACGGCGTGGCCGAGCCCGGCGCCCGCTCCGAGGGAGGGGTCGCGCCAGGCCGCCAGGCCCGCGCGGAAGGTCAGGCCGTCGCTGACGCCCATCGGCGCGCGCGACACGGTGAGTTGGGGTGCGCCGGTACGGCGCCAGCCGCCGTCCCAGCCCCCGGGCACGGCCGGACCGGTCGCCGGAGCCACCGGGTCGCCGGACCCCGCGCCAACGGACCCCGCGTCAGCGGCACCCACGGTCCCGGAGGACGCCGAAGGCGAAGGCGCCGACGGCGAACCCGTCCGCCCGCGCAGTCTGTCCCGCCAGCCCATGCCCTCACCCCCCTTCGTTCACCCGCGTGTTGATACGTGCGATCTCCGCCACCCACTGCTGCCGTTCGCCGTGGGTCAGATCGAGGATCTCCTCGCGCTGCCAGTGGAAGTGGTAGGCGATGTACGCGATCTCCTCCCGCAGCCGGGGGAGGGCGTACGTCACGATTCCCCCAGGCGCCCACCCGAGAGGTCGACCTCGAAACCGCCCTCGCAGTGGGGGCACGTCACAGCCGCGCGGGTGTGGCCCTCGCTGTTGACGCGCCGGTAGAAGTCCTGGAGGAAGGCGACGTCGGTCGCGTACATCCGCTCCACGATCCCCGCGTGCACATCGGTGACCGTCCCGATCCGGGTGATCACCTGGCTGAGCAGCACCACGCTCAGATACGCGGGGTTCTCCTTGACCCGCAGGTCGATCTGGGGCCGCAGCTCGTCCCGTGCCGTGGCCAGCCGCATCGCGCCGTGCCGGTGCACCGTGCCCGCCTCGTCCACATAGCCGCGCGGCAGCTCGAACTCGAACTCCGTGCGCAGACCGTGGTCCTGGGCGGCGGGCCGGCCCGCCGGGGCGGGCGCGGCGGCGGGAGCGGGGGCCGCGGCCGGCTCCCCGCCCGCGGCGGGCGCCGTCGCCTGGAGGATCTCCTCCAGGCTGCCGGCCTTGACCGTACGGCGCCTCATTCGACGACGATCTCCTCGAACACGATCGTCACCGTCTCCGTCGCCGCCGAGGACTCGCCCGCCTTGAGCGACGGGCCCTCCCACTTGGAGGCCCAGCCCTGCATCAGCTGGATGCGGCGGACGGTCTCACCGGTGGAGTCCTTGATCTCGATGGTGAGGTTCTGCCGCGCGGTGTCGACCGCGCCGTTGTTCAGCGTCTCCTTGATCCACGTGGTGAACTCGCTGCTCTGGTCGAGTCCCCGGGTGATCGTGATCTCGCCGGCCTGCCGGGCGCCCGGCTGCTTGCGGATGATCTGCTTGCCGTCGGCGCTGACCTGACGGACCTCGACGACCTCCTCCTCGACGGTCAGCCCGCTGATCTCCTGGATCGATTCGACCAGGTAACCGCCGAGCTGCACGCCGAAGATATGAGTGGAAAGAGCATCGCCCTCTGCCATGACTTCCTGTCACCTTTCCTGGTGGGTTGCCGGTTCTCCCGTGCCGTCGTTCGGCCGGGCGGCGGTCACTCGTCGACGAGGCTGGTGCTGTCGGAGAACTGGGCCAGCCGGAACACCACGAACTCGGCCGGCTTGACGGGGGAGACGCCGATCTCGCAGACCACGCGGCCCTGGTCGATCGACTCCTGCGGGTTGTTGTCCCGGTCGCACTTGACGTAGAACGCCTCCGCCGCCGTGCGGCCGAACAGCGCGCCCCGGCGCCACTCCTCGGTGAGGAAGGCGGTGACGTTGCGCCGGATGCTCGACCAGAGCCGGTCGTCGTTCGGCTCGAAGACCACCCACTGGGTGCCCAGGAGGATGGACTCCTCCAGGTAGTTGAAGAGCCGGCGCACGTTCAGGTAGCGCCAGGCCGGGTCGGAGGAGAGGGTGCGGGCGCCCCAGACGCGGATGCCCCGGCCGGGGAAGGCCCGGACGCAGTTGACCCCGATCGGGTTCAGCAGGTCCTGCTCGCCCTTGCTGAGCCGCAGCTCCAGGTCGACCGCGCCGCGGATCACCTCGTTGGCGGGGGCCTTGTGCACACCCCGCTCGGCGTCGCTGCGCGCCCACAGACCGGCGATGTGACCGCTCGGCGGGACGGTGGAGTTCCGGCCGGCCGCCGGGTCGAAGACCCGGATCCACGGGTAGTAGAGGGTCGCGTAGCGGGAGTCGTAGCCCGCCTCGTCGTTGCGCCAGGTGCGCACCTGCTGGGCGTTGAGACCGGGCGGGGTGTCCAGGACGGCGACCCGGTCGCCCATCTGCTCGCAGTGCGAGATGACCGCGAGCTGCACCGTGCGCACGCCCTCGGCGTCGATGTCGCCGCGCTGGTAGGCGCTCATCAGGTCCGGCACGGCGACCATGGTGATCTCGTCGATGGTCTCCAGGCCGGCGAACCCGGTCCGGGCCCCCGCGTCGCCCACGTACTCGGCCGGGTCGAGCCGGGCCACGTCGGCCGAGCCGCCGCGCGCCGGGGAGGCGGGGGCGTCGGGCAGGGACACGGCACCGTTCGCGGGGCGGGTGTGGCCGGCGTCGGCCTTCTCGGGCCGGTCCGTCTTCTCGGCGACCGCGATCAGCTTGGAGGAGCGGGCCTGGGTGACCAGGTAGCCCTTCACGTTCTTGCGGGTGGACGCCTCGTAGGTCTCGGCGACCTGGTCGCCCCGGCGGACCAGCACCTTGAAGCGGTCCTCGGGCGGGTTCTCGCCGCCCGCGTCGGTGACCTCCACGGAGACCCCGGTCACGCCCGGCAGCGCGGACACCAGGAAGCCGCCCAGCTCCACCGGCTCCGCCGCCCGGTCCTGCCGAGTGGCGGGCGCGGCGCCGGCGGGGGCCGAGGTGTCCCGGTCCGAGCCGCCGATGCGGACGACGTACGCGGCGCCGCCGCCGTTGGAGAAGTAGCCGTAGACGGCGTGGGGCAGATAGGCGCCCTCGGTGAAGCCGCCGAACTGCTGGGTGTACTGGTCCCAGTTGGTGACCAGCGTCGGCGTGTGGAACGGCCCGCTCTCGGCGAATCCGACGAACGCGGCGACGGCGGTGCCGACCCCTTCGATGGGACGGGCACCGGACTGCACCTCCTCCACGTAGACGCCCGGGGTGAGGTACGTCGGCATGCTCGCTCCTTCGCGTTCTCCGTGCACCGTGCTCCACGCTGCACCAGGTCCGGTTCCAGGCTGTCCGGGGCCGGTCGCGGGCGGCAGGGGCCGACGGTCCCGCCGGGGGGCAGGCGGGCTGCCCGTCCGGACGCCCTCGCCGGGCCGCCCGGGGCAGGGCGCCCGGCCGTCGGGGCCGGTGCGACGGGTGCGTCAGGTCTCGGCGACGTCCGCCAGATACGGGCGGAACTCCGACTCCAGGACCAGGCGGCCGAGTTTGCGGTACTCCTGGGCGACCGCCGTGACCAGCCGGCGCATGGTCAGCGGGGTGCCGGACTCGGCGGCCAGATAGGCGGCGGTGACCGCGCACGCGCGGATCGAGCCGCCCACGAGTTCGAAGCGGTCCGCGCAGAAGCCGAGGTCCAGGTCGGCGTCCCGGGGCAGCCGGTCGCCGAGACAGCGCTCCCACAGGGCGAGGCGCTGCTCGGCGTCGGGCACGGGGAAGTCCGCGACCACGTCCAGGCGGCGGGTGAACGCCTCGTCCAGGTTGGCCCGCAGATTGGTGGTCAGGACGGCGATGCCGTCGAAGGACTCCATCCGCTGGAGCAGGTACGCGGACTCGATGTTGGCGTGCCGGTCGTGGGCGTCCTTCACCTCCGAGCGCTTGCCGAAGATCGCGTCGGCCTCGTCGAAGAGGAGGACCGCGTTGACCGCCGAGGCCTCGGTGAAGATCCGCTCCAGGTTCTTCTCGGTCTCGCCGATGTACTTGTCGACGACGGTGGACAGGTCCACCACGTACAGGTCCATGCCCAGGTCGGCGGCGACCACCTCGGCGGACATGGTCTTCCCGGTGCCCGAGGCGCCCGCGAACAGGGCGATGACCCCGCGTCCGCGCCCGCCGCCGGGCCGCATGCCCCACTGGCCGAGGACCTGTTCGCGGTGCCGGGCACGCAGGGCGAGTTCGCGCAGGCGGCGGCGGGTGGGCGGCGGCAGGACCAGGTCGTCCCAGCCGACGGTGGGCTCCACGCGGCGGGCGAGGCGGGCGAGCCCGGCGCCGTTCTGGGCGCGGACGGCGGCCCGCAGGTCGTCCGGGCCGACCGGGCGGCCGTCCAGGGCCGCGCCGCGCACGGCGGCACCGGCGGCCCGGCGCAACTGCGCGGAGTCCAGGCGGTGGGCGGCGACGGCATGGACCAGGGCGTCGGTGTCCGGGGCGGTGCCGGGGCCGGCGTCGGTGCCGGTCTGCCCGGCCGCGCGGGCCAGGGCGTGGCGCCAGCGGGTGGCCTGCTGCGCGGGGGTGGGCGCGGCCACGGTCAGGGTCGCGGGGGTGTCGGCGGCCCAGGCGGGCTCCCAGCCGTGCGTGCCGTGGGTGAGGAGGGGGACGCCGCGCAGGGCCGCGCACAGGGTGCGCAGCGCCTGGTCCCGTTCGGACGGCTTCTCGGGCAGGGCCTCCAGCGGTCCGAGGACCACCCCGGCGCCGGTGAGACGGGCCTCGCGGGCCACCATCCGTGCGAGGCACGGCAGTTCGGCGGTGTGCCGGGCGAGCGCGAGGGCGTCCAGGACGAGGGGACGCAGACCCCGGGCGCGCAGCGCGCCCACGGCGAGGCCCGCCGCGTCGCCGCCCCGGGAACGCAGATGCACATGACCGGTACCGGTCCCGGCCGCCGCGGCGGCGAGGTCCAGCGCGGCCGGGTCGGCGGCCGGGTCCTCGTACGCCTCGGCCAGCACCCGGGCGAGCAGCGGGTCCGGCGCGTGGTGGCCGAGGAGGTGCGCGGTGACACGGTCGGGGACGGCCAGGACCCGGGAGAGCGGGGGCCGTTCGGGCTCGGTGACCTCCAGCAGACCCCCGGCGACCAGGGGCGCGTCGGGGGCCAGCCGGAACCGCGCGGCCGACGCCCCGGCGAGCCCGCACAGTTCCAGGGCGAGCCCGACCGTGGGACGGCGGCGGGTCAGGTCGTCGTTGAGGTAGCCGTAGAGCCGCTCGAAGCGCGGGTCCAGGTCCGGCGCGAGCGCGACCAGCAGCAGATCGAGGTCGAGCGCGGAGAGCCCGAACCCGGTGGCCAGTCCGCCGAGGACCGAACCGGGCGGCGGGGCCGGAGACGGGCCCCCGGGCAGGCCGAGCCCACCCGGCTCGTCCAGGATCCGGGCGACGGCCTCGGGGGTGAGGTACTGGCCCCGGTAGGGGTCCTCCGGGTCGGGGTCCCCGGCCCGCCGCGCCTCGACGGCGGCACGCACCCGCTCCTCGACGAGCAGCAGCCGCCGCCACAAGTCCCTGGCGGAGCCGGGGCGTCCGGCACCCCCGTCCGCCACCGCCTCTCCGGGCCCGGCGGACGGCTCCGCCGTCTCTCCGGGCCCGGCGGGGCCGGTGCTGTGGGCGCACTCCGCTGCGGCCCGGCCGCCGCCCGGCTCCGGGGCCCCGGTCCGGTCGGTGCCGCCCGCCGCGGCGCGGCCGCCCGGCCCGGTCGGGCCGGAGTTGTCGGCGTGACCCGCCGTGGCCTGGTCGGCGGCCGACCCCGCCGCCACTCCCGGCCCGGTCCGCTCGGCGGTCGCCGCAGGCTCGCCCGGCACCATCCGCTCGGCGGGGTGGGGGTCGTCGCTGCCGTCTGCTGCGGTCCGGTCGGCAGGCTCACCCGGCCCGGTCCGCTCGGCGGTCGCCGCAGGCTCGCCCGCCCCGGCCCGGTCGGGGGAACCCGAGCCGTGGGCGCGGCCCGCCCGGTCCGCGTTGTCGGCGGGCGCGGCCCGGCCCGCCGCCGCGGCCCCGGCGGCGGGCCGCGCCGCCTCCGCCGCCTCCGCCGTCTCCACGGTGTGCGTCACGGCTGCCGCTCCCCCCGCCGGCGGCGCGCCGGCGCCGCCCGTCGCTCGCGTTCGCCGGAGAAGCCCTCCGGGCCCGGGTCCGCCACGGCCGCGTACCGCAGCCGGCGCCCCCCGGGTGCCTCCTCCGGCCGGGTCGGGGCGGCGGCGGACCGCACCACCAGCCCGTCGGTGACCGGCGGGGCGACGGCGGCGGTGATGCCCGCCAGCGGGGCCCGGACCCGGACCCCGAGGGAGGGCTTGAGCTCTCCGCCGAGCGCCGACCAGACGTCGGAGGCGGCGGGCGCGTCCAGACCCGTGCCGCCCGCGTCCAGGCCCACGGTCAGGCCGAGTTCGGCGAGGGTGCCGGTGAGCAGCCGGCCGGGCAGCGCGTCCACGGCGATCAGGGTGCCCAGCACCTGGGAGAGCAGCCGGTGCTCGTCCTGCGGGCGGCTCGCCCAGGCCGTGACCAGGTAGGTCAGCTCGAACCACCGGGCCGGGCCGCGCCGCGCCACCAGGTGCCCGTCCGCGTCGTACACCTCCCCGGCGCCGCTGGCCCGCCGGGTGGAGTCCTCGCGGATGTCGTACAGGAAGACGCACACCGTGGGGGCGCTGCGCCGGGCGGCCCAGTCGCGGGTGGGCGCGTCGAAGACCACCTCGACGCCGGACGCCTCCAGACCCGCTTCGCCGATCAGCCCGCGCAGCGCCTCGTCGACCTCGTGGATCACCGGCGGACCACCTCGTCGGGCGGCTGGATCGTGCCGCTGACCACCAGGAAGTCGGTCTCGACGGGGGAGAACCCGGGACCGCGCGCGGTGATGGTCCGGGGCCCGGTCTGGTCCTTGGGCAGGATCAGCAGCTGGCCGATGAAGGTGCCGTCCGGGCCGGGGACGGTCGGGGCCGCGGCGGCGGTGATGCCCGGCTTCCAGCGGAACCGCACCGGCACACCCGGCGGGAAGTCCTTGCCGCGCACGGAGGTCACGAAGCCCGGCTTGCCGATCGGGGGCACCGCGACGATCCGCGGCTGGAGGACGCGCAGCCGCCGCTGGGCCCGGTTGTCGCTCCGGTCGGCGTCCGTCCCGGTGGTGGTGAGTTCACCGGTGACCCGGGAGGTCAGGGCCCGGTCCGGGCTGAGGACGACCTGGACGACGGCGCGTCCGCCCGGCGCCAGGTCCGGCAGCGCGCAGAGGAAGGCGCGGTCGCAGCCGGGCGGCGGCCCGTTGTGGGGGACGCCGGCGGGCAGGCCGATGCGCAGCCGCAGCCCGGTGGCGAGCGCGTTTCGGCCGTTGCGGACGGTGTAGGTGACCACGACCCGGCCGCCGACGTACCCGGGCTCGGGCGCGGCGGTCACGGTGACCCCGGGACCGGCCACCGGGGCGGGCGGCTCCGGCGGGGCCGGGGGCGCCGGTGGCGTGGTGGGCGGGACGGTCGGCGGATCGACCGGCGGGGCCGGCGGGGTCGTGGGCGGGTCGGTGGGCGGGTCCGGCGAGGGCTCCGGCGGGACGGGGGCCTCGCGCACCGGGATCGTGGTCCGGTCGGTGTTGTCGCCCGGCCGGGGGTCCAGGACGCTGCCGGTGACCGACCAGTCGACCGGGTGGTCGCCGGGCGTCACCCCGGTGAGGGTGACGGTCACGGGCACCGTGGCGCCGGGCGGCACCACGCCGAGGTCGCAGGTCAGGGTCTCGGCCTCGCAGCTGCCGCCGGGCCGGGTGATGCCGGTGACGCGGGCGCCGGGCGGCGGCGCGACGGTCAGCCGGGTGCCGGGGGAGGCGGCGGGGCCGCGGTTGTGGACGTCCACCCGGACCCGTCCGGTGCGGCCGACGACGGTCTCCGGGCCGGTGTCCGGCGCGGTGACGGTGAGGTCCACGGACTGCTGGACGGCGGGTTCCTTCTGACGCCCGGGCAGGGCGGCGGTCAGCGGGGTGCGGGCGCCGCTCGCCACGTCCACCAGGTGCAGTTTCTCGGGGCTGTTGACGGGCTGGGCGGCGCGGGAGCTGAGCACCAGGGACTGCCCGTCGGCGGTCCAGGCGGCGTCCCGGGGCTGGAACGGGCCGGTGACCGTGGTGTCCGGCAGCTCCCGGCGGCAGGCGCCCGGCAGGTCGCGGGCCGCGTCGGGCAGCAGCACCCGGCAGTCGTCGCCGGTGGCGGCGGCGATCAGGATGCCGGTGCGCTCGTCGATCCGGCCGCCGCCGCTCTTGCGGTTGAAGGCGATCCGGGTGCCGTCCGGGGAGAAGGCCGGGCTGTCGTCGATGACCTCGCAGGCGCCGGGGCAGAGGGTGGCGCTGAGGTCGCGCTGCCGGTCCAGCTCGTCCACGGGGACGGTCCAGATGTGCTTGTTGCCGCCGTTCCCGCCGATGACGTGGTTGCGGGTGAAGGCCAGCAGGGTGCCGTCGGAGGACCAGGTGGGCTGGGCGTCGCCGCCCTGTCCCTGGCCCGGCGGCGGGGTGATCTCACCGCGGATCGCGCCGGTGGCGGCGTCGGCGATCAGGATGCGGCCGGGGCCGGCCGCGTCGCCGGTGCCGCCGGGGGAGGTCCGGGTGAAGGCGATCCGGGTGCCGTCGGGGGAGAAGGTCGGGTCGGTGTCCCAGTCGCGGGGGCCGCGCCCGGCGAGCGGCAGCGGGGCCGCGTTCGCGCCGTCGGCGTCCGCGATCCAGATGCGCTGGACGCGGTCCTCGGTGGTGCCCTCGAAGCGGGTGACCACGATCCGGCGGCCGTCCGGGGTGTAGGTCTGCCGCTCGGTCCACGGGTCGGAGCCGGCGGCGGGCCGGAACAGCGGGTCCTGCGCGGGGTCCGTGTTGGTGTCGGCGGCCGGGTCCTCCTTCAGGATCGTCAGGCCCAGGTCGCGCGGGTCGGCCCCGTCGGCGCGGACGTCCTGGAGGGTGACCGTGTGCGGGCCGTCGGCGCTGGTGCGGTCGACCACGACGCCGCCGCCGTCGAGCGGGCCGAGCCAGGTCGGGGAGCCGACCTCCCGGTCCTCGCTGAGGATCACCTCGGGCGTCGCCTCCGAGTGCGCCGCGACCTTGAAGACATGGTCCCAGTCGCCCTCGCAGTCGCAGGTGACGTCCGGGCTGAGGAACAGCACCCGGTCGCCGTCCGGCAGCCAGGACGCCTTGTGGGTGGTCCAGTTGGCCTGCGCCCCGGCGAGCAGCGGCTCGTCGGAGCTGCCGTTGGTGACCCGCAGCCGGCGCACTCCGTCCGCGCCGGTGGCGGTGTAGGCGATCCACTCCCGGTTCTCGGCGTCGTCGACCGGGTTCCAGGCGGGCTCGGTGGCCGGGCCGTTGCTCGGGTCGGTGAGCCGGGTGACCGGACCACCCGTCAGATCGCGGACGTAGAGCTGGTATCCGGCGGCCGGGTCGCCGTCGCCGGAGAAGGCGATCCGCCGGCCGTCCGGGGAGAGGGTCGGGTGCTCCTCGTTCGCCGGGGTGTCGGTCAGCCGGGTCAGTCCGGTGCCGTCGGTGCGCACCAGCCACAGGTCGCGCTGGGTGCCGCCGCCCGGCCGGGGCTCGGCCGAGTCGAAGACGACCGCCCGCCGGTCCGGGGTCAGCCGGGGGTGGGCCGCGTCCCGGCCGCTGGTCAGGCGCAGCACCGAGCCGTCGGCGGAGCGCAGATAGACCTGCGGGGCCGGCTCGTCGCGCCGGCTCGCGAAGACCAGCAGGTCCCCGAGGGCGGACGGGTGGACGTCGGCGTGCGCCGGGCCCGCGCCGAACAGCGGGGTGCTGGAGGTGTCGGTGGCGACCCGGCCGAGGCTGCGGTGCCGGGTGCCCGCGAAGGCGATCCGGGTGCCCGGGGCGTCGGCGGCGTCGGCCGCGGCCTCGGCGCGCGGCCGGGCCTCGTCCGGGCCGGCGGCCGCCGTGACCCCGAGCAGCGGGATCAGCAGCAGGAGCGACATGCCGAGTCTCCCCGGGCGGCGCTGCCGCCCGCCGGAGCCACCGGTGCCCATCAACGGTCCACCTCACAGTCTGGTGCAGCATCTGGATGTGCCCCCGCCACCCTGCTCCCCGGCGCTCCCGGTCCGGCAGGGCGGCGGAGCCGGTGCCGGGGGAAGCGGCCGGTGGCCGTTCGGGCAGTGCCCGGGGACGGGCGGGCCGGGCGCGGCCCCGGCACCGCGCCCAACAGGTCTGTCAGATCAGCCCGTTGCGCAGCGCGTACGCCACCGCGTGCGCCCGGTTGCGCAGTTGCAGCCGGGTGATGACCTCGTGCAGCACGTTCTTGACGGTCCGTTCCGAGTACGCGGTCCGGCGGGCGATCTCCGCCGTGTCCAGGCCCTCCGAGACCAGCCGCAGCATGTCCGCCTCCCGTGTGGTCAGCGTGGACAGGGAGAGCGAGCGCGGGTCGAGGGCGGAGCGCTGGAGGCTGCCGACGTGCGAGAGCAGCTTGGCGAGCAGGTCGCCGGGGAGGACGCCCTCGCCGTTCGCGGTCGCCAGGACCAGGTGCAGCAGCTGGTCCTGGTCCGCCTCGGAGCGGCGCAGCACCGCGGCCACCCCGCACTCGATGGCCCGCTGGAGGGCGTCCCCGGACTCGAAGGTGCCGACCACCAGGCCGGTGCGGGTGGTGGAGTTGTGGCGCAGCCGGTAGAGCAGGGCCTCCGTCTCGTCGTCCACCGCGTCCACCACCACGAGGGAGACCTGCGCCCGGTCCGCGTCCGCCTCGGCGAGGAGGTCGACCTCGGGGCGGTGGCGCAGTTGCTGGACGACACCGACGTGCAGGATCGGGTCGGGGGCGTAGACGGCCACGGTGACGCGCGTGGGGCGGTCGCTCCGGCCCGCCCAGGGTCTGGCGGGGTGCTGCGCGGGCACCCGGGGCGCGGCGGCGGGAGCCGGGCTGCTCTCTTGGGTGTAGGTCATGGTCGTGGCTACCTGTTCCGTGGTGCGGTCGCGTGGGGGGTGGCGGCAGGACGGCCGGGTGGGCCGGTCCGTGCCCGGGGGCGGTGCGCGGCCCCGGGTACAGAGACGCGGGCGGGGCCGTACGGTTGGTCCGGGAGGGCGAGACAAAGGCAACAGCGTTCCTGGCGGGGCGGGTTGGCGGTCCCCGCTGGGCACGGCCGCTGCCCGGGCGTTGCCCTCCCGACCCTCCCCGTCGCGGCGGGGCGCTCATAGCGTGACGGCGTGACGTCTCCAGCAGCCTCCTCCGGCCCCGGTGCGACCAGTCCCGACCTCCCCGAGGTGACGGTGGCGCCCGGCGGTACCGCCACGACCAGCCTCACCGTCCGCAACGACGGGGACATCGTCGAGGCGTACACCCTGGAGGTCGTCGGCGACTGCGCGGCCTGGGCCACGGTGGAGCCGGCGCGGGTCTCCCTCTACCCCGGCACCTCCGAGACGGTGACCGTCACCCTGGCCCCGCCGCGTTCGCCGCAGGTGAGGGCCGGTGCGGTGCCGCTCGCCGTGCGGGTGCTGCCGGCCGAGCACCCCGACGCCGTGCGGGTGCCCGAAACGACCGTGCACATCGAGGAGTTCCGGGAGCTTCGGACCGCGCTGGAGCCGCGCCGCCGGCGCGGCTGGCTGCGCGCCCGCTACCGGGTGGCCCTGCGCAACGAGGGGAACGCGCCCGTCAGGCTGCGCCTCGTCCCCGGTCAGCCGGGCGAGGAGCTGGGCTTCGCGTTCACCCCGGAGGAGTCGGAGCTGGCGCCCGGCGAGTCGGTCGAGGCCGGGCTGCGGGTCCGCACCGGGAAGCCGGTGTGGTTCGGGGACCCGGTGGTCTTCCCGTTCACGGTGGAGGCCGCCGACGCCGCCGAGGGCGGCGAGGAGGCGGACCCGAAGCGGGCGGAGCGGACCGAGGTCCGGACGCCGCTGGACGCGGAGTTCGTCCAGATCCCGGTCTTCCCCAAGTGGCTGCTCGCCGTGCTCGCGGCCCTGCTCGCGCTGCTGCTCGCCTGGTTCATGCTGGTGCGCCCGGCGGTGCGCAGCACCGCCAAGGACGCGGCCCAGGAGGTCGTCCAGCCGAGGCCCACGCCCGGCGGCGAGGCGGAGGCGCCCGGTACGGGCGACGGCGGCGGGACCGGGGGCCCGGGCACCGGCGGTGAGTCCGGGCAGCAGCCGGGCGGCGGCACGGGGGAGGGTTCGGGTCCGGGGCAGGGTCCCGGTACCGGACCGGGCGATGCCGCCGGCGGCGGGCAGAGCTCGGCGACCATCGACGTCGAGAGCGCGGCCGGGGAGACCAAGTCCGGGACCTACACGGTCCCCGAGGGCATGGTCTTCGGTGTCACGGACATCGTCCTCGCCAACTTCCAGGGCGACGAGGGGGTGCTCACCATCAGCTTCGGCGAACGGAAGATCACCACCATCGCGCTGGAGACCTTCCGCAACCAGGACTATCACTGGGTGACCCCCATCAGGATCGCCGAGAACGAGACCGTGACCGCCGAGGTGACCTGTGCGAAGCCGGGCACGCCTGCGACCGGCCAACGCGCGCGGGGCTGCCACCAGGTCCTCAACGTGAGCGGTGTGCTCAGCCGCGCCCGGTGACCCCCAGCCGTCCCCTCCATCGTCCGTGACCTGCGGTCATGCCCGGTAGGGCAGCCTTCTGTTCCGGCCGGAAAGCACCCCTCGCCGAGGGGTGCGGAATGTGGCGCGGTGCGCCTTCTGTTCTCGTGTCATCGTCCAGGGCAAGGGCTTCGGACGGGTGGGGCGGTAGTTACCCGTGTGACAACTTTGGCTGGTAAGTGGTCGATGTCGTATACGGGTCGGACCACTTCGCGCACGGAACGGTCCGGCAGTGACCCGTCCCGTCAGAAGCGGTCCGGGCGCAGGACCACCGTCAGGCTGCGGCCGTAGACGCGGTGGGTCCTCGCCTCGACCAGGGTGCCGCCCGGGATACGGCGGACGGTCAGGCCCGCGTCGGACGAGACCGCGCGCAGGGGCCGGCCGTGCAGCACCAGACGGACCGTGCGGCGCTTGGTCGTCGGGTCCGCGACGGCGAGCGAGAGCCGTCCGTCCGGGGTGCGCCGCACCAGGACCGAGGCCGGGCCGTCGACCGTGAGACCGGGCCCGGCCGTGCCAGGGGCGCGGACCCGGTGCGGACCCGCCGTGAAGGTGTTGACCCCCAGCAGGGCGAGCCGGTCGTGCCAGAGGGCCTGCGTCCGTGTGGAGTTGGCCAGGACCCGTAGCGGTCCCTCGGCGTAGGCGCGCAGCCGGCGGGGTGTGGCGCCCGGGACCAGGGCGTACGCGGTCGACAGCGGCGGGGCGCCCGGCGGCCGGTCGAGGGAGAGGGTGAACACCCGCCGGGTGACGGGGGTGTCCGGGTTGGACAGCCGGACCCGGCGCAGGGAACGGGTGACCGTCTCCAGCGAGACCGCCGGCGGCGGCCCGGACAGCAGGACGTAGCCGACCGCCGCCCCCGCCGTGACATCCGACCAGAGCACCCAGGCGGGTGCCCCGCCCCCACGCGGGCCGCCGAAGTGCCAGGGGCCCCCGTCCCGCAGCCCGCCGCTGACCGCCACCTCCGCCGCCGGGTCCGAGACCCGGGTGTCCAGCGTGGTGGTGACCGCCCGGCCCGCCGGGTCCCCGACGCCCGCCGCGAGGACCACGACCTCCTCGTCGAGCAGGAACCACGACGTGGTGCCCCGGGCGGCCCGGTGGGTGGTGAAGTCGTCCGGCAGCTTCCCGGCGTCGGCGGCCGCCCGGGCCGCGTCGTCGCTGAGCACCAGGGCCGCCGCGCCGTACGCGCCGAGCCGGGCGCCACCGGAGTGCGCGGTGGTGCCGCGCGGGAAGTAGACGTACGCGTTCTGCGCCTCGGACGAGGCGGTGAAGCCCGCCGCCGGGTTCTCGTACCAGAGCCCGCCGTACAGCTCCGGGACCGTGCGGCGGACCTCGGCCGGGGCGGTCGTGCCCGCCAGGCGGTGCGGCTCCACGACGGCGCAGTGGCCGGCGCCGAAGGCCGCCGACTGGTCCTGCCCCGCGAGATACAGCTGGTGCGCCCCGTCGCCCTGGAACCAGGGCATCAGGTTCTCGCCGTTCATGTACTCGTACTTGCTGATCCGCTCCGAGCTGCGGGCCAGCGCGAAGGCCCAGCCCGGCCGCCGGTGGACGGTGCGCTCCATCGCGTTGAACGCGGCGTGGTGGGCGGCCGGGAGGAGGTCCGCGGCGGGCACGGGGGAGGCCAGCAGGTCCGCGTACCGTGCGATGCTCACCGGGGAGACGAACGCGGCCGGGTCCGGGGGCGTGTGCGTGGTGGCGCGGACGTGCTTGACCCAGCCGGTCAGGGCCGCCGCGTCCTCGGGCGCCACCAGGGCGGAGAGGTCGGTCACTGCCTCCACCACGGCGGCCGTGTCGGCGTACCCGCTCGTGGTGCGGGACACCCCCCGCCCCTTCACGGTCTCCAGCATCCAGCCCTCGAAGACCACCGGCGCGAAGCCCTCCCGCACCCACCGCAGCACCGACCGCGCCGGGTCCGGGCCGGGGGAGTACACGGTGCCGTCGAGGACCCGCAGCGCCTGCACCGCGCGCGTCAGCAGGTTCTTCCCGTACGAGCCGGTGTACGCGACGGAGGCGTGCTGCACGAAGGAGCCGTCCGCGTAGAAGCCGTCGGTCACCCCGTGCCGCAGCGCGTACGGGTCGATCGTCGCGTACACCGTCAGCTGGTCCGCGACCGCCTTGGCGATCCGCGCGTGGTCATCGGCCGCCGCGCCCTGGAGGATCCGGTTGGCGGTGATGTCGGCGAGGTTGGCGCCGGTGTGGAACCGGGAGTCGAGGTCGACGTCGCCGTCCCTGCCGTTGCGCAGATACGCGTCCATCGAGGCGAGGCAGGCGGCGGCGAGACCGGGCCGGTCGGCGGCGAGTTCCTCGCGGAGCAGGACCAGGGTCCGGCTGAGGTGGGAGGAGATGCCGATCTCCCAGGTGAACCAGTTGCCGTAGTAGCCCGCCGACTGGTCGCCGTACCAGGTCTCGTGGAGCCGGGCGAGGCCGTCCGCCACCCGCCGCTGCACGGGCCGGGAGCCGCGCAGCTCCGAGGGGGCAGGGCCCGGGGTGCGGGTGGCGAGGGCGATCTCGTACAGGTACTGGAAGGAGCGCGAGAGGTTGGTGTCGGAGGTCCCCAGCGGCAGGCCCCGGAACAACTCGCCCGGCCCGGCGCCGTCCAGCGCGGCCAGCCGGGCGCGGGCGGTGGCCTCGACGGCGGCGAGCCGGGCGGCGGTCTCCGGGCGGGCGTTGGACGCGGGGGTGCCCGCGAAGAGGGCGAGGGCGTTGGCGATCAGCGCGGCCCGGTCGGCGGGCCCGGCGTCCGTGCCCACGGTCCGGTGCGGGACGTCCCCGGTCCGGTGCGCGACGTCTTCGGCCGGGTGCGGGATACCCCCGGCCCGGGCCGGACCGGCGGGCAGCGCCGCGGCGGGGACGGCGGCACCCAGTCCGTACAGCACTGCGCGGCGCGAGAGGTTCACCGGACACTCCAGGGGTCGGGTCGGGTCTGAACCGGGGGAAAGCGCTTGTGACCGCTTGGTGCCGCCAGCGAAGCAACGAGCCCGGAGGGTGTCAACCACCCCCGCCGGGCGCCCTGGTGGAGCCGTCGCCCGACGCGGTCCGGAGCCCCGGTGGAGCTGTGGTGGAGGCCCGCTCGGGGCGGCCCCCGAAGGCCCCCTCGCGCCCCCGGGGGTCCGTTACCGTCGGCCCATGACCACCCCTGCCGACAGCCACCACGTCATCCAGGTCCGCGGCGCCCGCGAGAACAACCTGGCGGACGTCTCGATCGACATACCCAAGCGCCGGCTCACCGTGTTCACCGGTGTCTCCGGTTCCGGCAAGTCCTCGCTGGTGTTCGGCACGATCGCCGCCGAGTCCCAGCGGCTGATCAACGAGACCTACAGCGCCTTCGTGCAGGGCTTCATGCCCAGCGTCGGCCGCCCGGACGTGGACGCGCTGCACAACCTCAGCGCCGCGATCGTGGTGGACCAGGAGCGGATGGGCGCCAACTCCCGTTCCACCGTGGGCACCGCGACCGACGCGTACACCATGCTGCGGATCGTCTTCTCCCGGCTCGGCACCCCGCACATCGGCACCTCGGCGGCGTTCAGCTTCAACCTGCCCGAGGGCATGTGCCCGCGCTGCGAAGGGGCGGGCCAGGTCTCCGAGTTCGACCTCGACCAGCTGGTCGACCGGGACAAGTCCTTCAACGAGGGCGCGATCACCGCCCCCAACTTCGGTGTGGACAGCTACTTCTGGCAGATCATGGCCGCCTCGGGCTTCTTCGACCCGGACAAGAAGCTGCGCGACTTCACCGAGCAGGAGTGGGCGGACTTCCTGCACAAGCCGTCGGTCAAGGTGAAGGTCGGCAGCAACAACCTCACCTACGAGGGCCTGTACGTGAAGGTCCAGCGGACCATGCTCAACAAGGACCGGGAGGCGATGCAGTCCCACATCCGGGCCTTCGTCGACCGGGCCGTGGTCTTCCGCGACTGCCCCGACTGCGGGGGCACCCGTCTGAACGCCGCCGCCCTCTCCTCCCGGATCGAGGGCGTGAACATCGCCGACTGCTCCGCCATGCAGATCAGCGACCTGGCCGAGTTCGTGCGCCGGGTCGAGGACCCGGGCGTCGCCCCGCTGCTGGCCAATCTGCGCGGAGTGCTGGACTCCCTCGTGGAGATCGGGCTCGGCTACCTCTCCCTGGACCGCTCCGCGGGCACCCTCTCCGGCGGTGAGGCCCAGCGCGTGAAGATGGTCCGGCACCTCGGCTCCAGCCTCACCGACGTGACCTATGTCTTCGACGAGCCCACGGTCGGCCTGCACCCGCACGACATCCGGCGGATGAACGACCTGCTGCTGCGGCTGCGCGACAAGGGCAACACCGTGCTCGTGGTCGAGCACAAGCCCGAGGTCATCGCGATCGCCGACCATGTGGTGGACCTCGGCCCCGGCGCGGGCACCGGCGGCGGCCGGATCTGCTTCAGCGGCGATGTGGCCGCGCTGCGGGACTCGGACACCCTCACCGGCCGCCACCTCGGGCACCGCGCGAAGGTCCGGGACGAAGTCCGCACCCCGCGCGGCCGTATCGCCATCGAGGGCGCCGGGTTGCACAACCTCCGGGACGTGAGCGTGGACATCCCGCTCGGCGTGCTCACCGTGGTCACCGGGGTCGCCGGTTCCGGGAAGAGCTCCCTGATCCACGGCAGCCTGCCCGGCCGGGAGGGCGTGGTGGTCGCCGACCAGTCCCCGATCCGGGGCTCCCGGCGCTCCAACCCCGCGACCTACACCGGTCTGCTCGACCCGATCCGCAAGGCGTTCGCCAAGGAGAACGGGGTAAAGCCGGCGCTCTTCAGCGCCAACTCCGAGGGCGCCTGCCCCAAGTGCAACGGCCTGGGCCTGGTCTGGACGGACCTCGGGATGATGGCCGGGGTCTCCTCCGTGTGCGAGGAGTGCGAGGGCCGCCGCTTCACCCCCGAGGTCCTCACCTACACCCTGCGCGGCCGGAACATCAGCGAGGTCCTCGGTATGTCGGTGGCCGAGGCGCACGAGTTCTTCACCACGGGCCAGGCCCGCACGATCCTGGGCCGCCTGAACGACGTGGGCCTGGGGTATCTGCGGCTCGGCCAGCCGCTGAACACCCTCTCCGGCGGCGAGCGGCAGCGGATCAAGCTGGCGATCCACATGGCGGAGAAGGCCGCGACCTACGTCCTGGACGAGCCCACCACCGGGCTGCACCTGGCCGACGTGGACCAGCTCCTCGGCCTGCTCGACCGGCTGGTCGAGGCGGGGAACACGGTCGTGGTCATCGAGCACCACCAGGCGGTGATGGCCCACGCGGACTGGCTGATCGACCTCGGCCCCGGGGCCGGCCACGACGGCGGCCGGATCGTCTTCGAGGGCACCCCGGCCGACCTGATCGCCCACGGCGACACCCTCACCGCCCGGCATCTGCGGGAGTACGTCGGCGGCTGACCGCGCCCGGGCACACCGCCCGCGTCTGCGACGCACGAAGGCCCCGGCACCCATGGTGACCGGGGCACTTCCGTGCACGGAGCCGGTCGCGGCGGCGACACTCCCCCGAGTGTGGCTGTTCCACGCCGAGCACCAGCGCGCCGGATCCGTCCCGTCATCCAAACAGCCCCCGCCAACGGATCGCTAACATGTGGCCAACGCTCACGCGGGCGAGCGGGCTCACGCGGAGGAGGACGCGGGACGACGGAGAGGGGGACCGGGATGCGCTTCGGCCTGCTCGGTGTACCCACCGTCCGCGACGCCGCCGGGCAGCCGCACCACCTCGGCAGCGCCAAGCTCCGCCTCCTGCTGGTCACCCTGCTGCTGCGCCCCAACCGGGTCGTGCCCGTCCACGAGCTGAAGGCCGCGCTCTGGGGCGACGACCCGCCCGCCTCCGCCCACGCCTCGCTGCACAACCATGTGACCCGGCTGCGGCGGCTGATCGCCGAGGAGGGGCGGCTGCGGGCGGTGGCCCCCGGCTATCTGCTCCGGGTGGAGCCCGGCGAGCTGGACACCGACGTCTTCCAGGACCGCGTCGCGGCTGTCCGGGCCGCCCACGCGCGGGCGGCCGGCGGCACCGGGCCGGACCGACCGGACGCCGGCGGCACCGGACGCGGCGACTTCGGCGCTCGTGGCGACTGGGCCGCCGTCGCCCGGGCCGCCGAGGACGCCCTCGCGCTCTGGCGCGGCAGCCCCCTGGACGGCGTCTTCGGGCCGGACGAGTCCCCGCCCGCCCTGGTCCGCCGGCTCCACGAGGCCCGGCTCGAACTGCTGGAACGGCGCTACGACGCGGCCCTGGAACTCGGCGCGCACGACGCCTGCGCGCCCGAACTGGTCGCGCTCGCGGCCGAGTTCCCGCTCCATGAGGCGTTCCACCGGCAGCTGATGCTGGCCCTGCACCGCGCGGGCCGCCACGCGGAGGCCCTGGACGCCTACCGCTCCCTGTGCCGCACCCTCGCGGACGACCTCGGCGCCGACCCGGGCCCGGCCGTCCGCCGCGTCCACGACGAGATCCTGCGCGCCTCGGACGCCGGTGCCCCGCAGGCCGACGCGTACGCCCTGCCGGACGACCACCGCTTCGCCGACGACCACCGCTTCGCCGACGGCGCCTGACCCCGCCGGGACCGGCCCGCCGCCCCCGCCCGGCAACCGGCGCGCCCCGCGTCCCCCGGCCCGCCGCACCCCGGCTCCGGACCCGCCCGGCAACCGGCGCGCCCGCGCGCCTACTTCGCGTCCCCGTAGCACTCCACCACCGCGATGGTGAACGGAAAGCGGACCGGGGTCTCCCCGAAGGTGAGGCGGCCCGCGAGCGCCCCCGCCTCCCGGATCGCGTGCGCGACCGCCTCCGCCTCCTCGGCCGGGCAGTGCACCACCACCTCGTCGTGCTGGAAGAACACCAGCTCGGCGCGCATCGAGGCGGTCGCCCGCCGCAGGGCCGCCAGCATCAGCAGCGCCCAGTCCGCCGCACTGCCCTGCACCACGAAGTTCCGGGTGAAGCGCCCCCAGGCACGCGCGTCCGCGCCCCCGGAGCGGCCCGGTCCGGTGTCGTCCACCAGGTCCTGGGGGATGCCCGCCTCCCCGGACTCCTCCGCGCCCGGCGCGCGCGGGCTGGTCCGCCCGAGCCAGGTGCGCACCAGCCGCCCCTCCTCGCCCGCCTTCGCCGCCTCGTCCACATACGCGACGGCGAGCGGGAAACGGCGGCGCAGCGCGGCCAGGTTCTTCAGCCCGTCGCCCGAGGTCTGCCCGTAGACCGCGCCCAGCAGGGCGATCTTGGCGTGCTCCCGGTCGCCGGAGAACGCCCGGTCGGAGAGGGCCGTGTAGAGGTCGCCCTCGTGGCCGGCGACCTCCATCAGGCCCGGGTCGCGGGAGATCGCGGCCAGCACCCGGGGCTCCATCTGGTCCGCGTCGGCGACCACCAGCCGCCAGCCCTCGTCCGCGACCACCGCCCGCCGGATCACCTTGGGGATCTGGAGCGCGCCGCCGCCGTTCGTCGTCCAGCGGCCGGAGACCGTGCCGCCCGGGACGTACTCCGGCCGGAAGCGTCCGTCGCGCACCCAGTCCTGGAGCCAGCCCCAGCCGTGCGCCGTCCAGATCCGGTACAGCTTCTTGTAGGCGATCAGCGGCTCCACCGCCGGGTGGTCGATGCCCTCCAGCTCCCAGCGGCGGGTGGAGCGCACCGAGATCCCGGCGCGGGTGAACGCCCGGACCACGTCCGCCGGGAGATCGGGCCGGACCCGGTGGCCGAACGCCCGCGACACCTGCTCGGCCAGCTCCGCGAGGCGGCGCGGCTCGCCCCCGCCCGCGTACCGCTCGCCGAGGAGTTCGTGCAGGACGGCCCGGTGCACATCCGCCCGCCAGGGCATCCCGGAGCGGTTCATCTCGGCGGCGACCAGCGTCCCCGCCGACTCGGCCGCTGTGAGCAGGCGCATCCGCCCGGGGTGGGCCGTCGCCCCGTGCCGGCGCTGCTGCTCGGCGTAGACCTCCAGCAGCGCTTCCAGGGGGACGTCCGCCCGCTGGGGCTCGAAGAGGGAGGACTGCGCCCCGGGGACGGCGGCGCGGGCCGGCGGGTCGGGCGGCACCGGCGCGTTCCGCAGCCGGGCGTGCGCGGCGGCGGCCGACCGGGGCTCGCCGAGCCGCCCCTCGTGGCCGAGGAGGAGCAGTTCGGCGTCCTCGATGTCGTAGCAGCGCTCGACGCGGACCCCGGCGGCGAGCAGCCGGGGGTAGACCTCGGCGGTCGAGCGCCACACCCAGCGGTCCACCTCGGGGCGGGAGCGCACGGCCGCGACGAGGTCCGGCTCGGTGCGCACCGGCCCGGCGGGCAGCTGGTCGGGACCGAGGGGAACGAGCCGCGCCCCGTCCCCGTCGGCCGCGCTCAGAGCCCAGCGTTCACCCACGGTCCGAGTCTGTCACCGGGGTCGGACAACGGCCTCGGACACCACTGGAGCGGCGCCCGGCGCGAGCCCCTTCCACCCGCGTCCGCGCTCGTCACGGCCGTCCGTAGGATCGGTCCTTCCACGCGGTCGTGCGGGGCACGACCGGTTTCGCACAGGGTGGGGATCCTTCGATGAGAGCAGGAACGCGCGCGCGTGCGCGAGCGGTGGCGGCGGTGCTGGTGCTGGGGGCGCTGGGCGGCTGCGCCACGAACCCGGACGCCTCACCGGCCAAGCCGACCGGGACCGCCCCCGAGCAGGCCGCCGGTACCGAAGAAGGCAAGGACAACGGCAAGGACAACCAGGACGCCGAGGCCGGCGGCCGGCCCCTCGCGGCGAAGGGCGACCCCGTCGGCCCCAAGGGCTCCGCCTGCCCGATGCCCGTCACCTTCGACGCCGCCGAGGGCTGGCAGCCCAAGCCCCTCTACACGGCCGAGTCCGATCCGAACGGCGACTTCGCCGAGCTCTACCAGCGCGGTCCGGTCACCCTCCTCTGCGAGATCGACGCCAAGCCCGCGGGTCATGTCGGGTTCCTGCGGGTGTGGGCGAGCGGCAAGGCCGGCGAGGAGCCCCGCGCCGTGCTGAGGGCGTTCCTGGAGTCGGGCGGTGAGGGGATCGAGGACGAGAAGTGGTCCACGTTCAGGACCGGCTCGCTCACCGGGGTCGAGGTGGCGTACACCGGCTACAGCGAGCTGCTGGAGGAGTCCAAGAAGCAGCGCGCCTTCGCCGTGCCGGTGCCGAGCGGTGTCGCGGTCGTCGACCTCGGCGGCATGGACGACGAGGAGCACGAAGCGATGCTCCCCGCCTACGAGTTGGCCCGGCAGACCCTGCGCACGGGCTGAGCCCCGCGACCCGCCGGGCGACCCGCCGGCCGAGTACCGGGCGACCCGCCGGGCCGAGTACCAGGCGATGCGCCGGGCCGGGCACCGGGCCCCGCACCGGCTGACGCACCGACACCTCCCGTCGCAGCGCCACCTCCCGCCCCGACGGGCCCTGCCGTCGCGCCGGACCCGGCCCCGGCGCCCTCCCGGCGCCCCCGTGCCGGGAGGTGATCGCGGTTGCTCGGCGCAGACGCCTGCCGCACGGCGCCCCCGCGCCGTACGCTCTGATCCAGACGGTCCCGACCGGTGCGGACACACCGTCCGGCGGGCGTGCCCGCCACCGCGGGGGCAGACTTGGGGACCGAGGCACGCGCGAGCGGTGACTGGGAGGCCGTACGGTGAACGGGGGCAGTCGCAGACGACGCCTGACGAGTCGGCTGTCGGCGGGCGGCGCGGCGGCACAGTCCCCCGGCGCCCGAGGTCTGCGCTACCGGCGCGGCCGGGGCCGGCTCCCCTCCGACCAGTCCACCACCCGCTCCCGGCTCGCCTGGCTGAACTCCGCGAGCACCCGCATCGGCACCACCCTCGACCTGGAGCGGACCGCCCAGGAACTCGCCGAGTTCACCGTCCCCCGGTTCGCGGACGCGGCGGCCGTCGACGTCCTGGAGGGCGTCCTGCGCGGCGAGGAGGGAGCCCGCTGGACGGGGGACGGCATCCCCGCGAGCCGGGCCATGGCGGTCTGCGCCATCGACGAGCTGGCCTCCCTGGAACCGACACCGGTCGGCGTGACCGTCCTCCGCTCCGAGCGCTCCCACGAGACCCTGCTGCACCGCTACTGCCTGCGGCAGGGCAAGCCGGTCCTGGTCGGCCGCATGGGCGAGGAGGACTTCCTGCGCGTCGCCCCCACCGCCAGCGCCGCCGAGAAGATGCGCCGCACCGGGGTGCACAGCTACCTCGCGGTGCCGCTGATCGCCCGCGGGGTGCTCCTCGGCACCGCCGACTTCGTCCGGGCCGGCGGCAGCCGCCCCTTCTCCACCACCGACCTCGCCCTCGCCGAGCAGCTCGCCTCCCGGGCCGCCGTGTTCATGGACAACGCGCGGCTGTACGGGCGCGAGCGCGAGCACGTGGTCTCCCTCCAGCGCAGCCTGCTGCCCCGCGTCACCCCCCTCACCCCGGGGCTGACCCTGCACACCGAGTACGCGCCGGCCACCGCGGCCCGGGGCGTCGGCGGCGACTGGTACGACGTGATGGCCCTGCCCGGCGGGCGGACCGCGCTGATGGTCGGCGACGTGATGGGCCACGGGCTCCCGGCGGCCGTCACCATGGGGCGGCTGCGCGCGGTGGGCCGCACCCTGATGACCCTGGACACGGCCCCCGAACGCGTCCTCGCCCGGCTCGACCTCGCCACCCGCGACCTGGAGGACGAGCAGGTCGCCACCTGTCTCTGCGCGGTCCACGACCCGGCCGACGGGAGCGTCACCTTCGCCAGCGCCGGGCATCTGCCGCCCCTCCTGCTCGACGGGCTCGGCGGCGCCGAGTACCTGGACGTGCCCACGGGGGCGCCGCTGGGCGCGGGCGTCATCCCGTACGACCCGCTGCGGGTGTCCGTGGCGGAGGGCAGCCGGCTGGTCCTCTTCACGGACGGACTGGTGAAGAACCGCACCGACGACGTCGATGTGCAGCTGGCGCGGCTGCGGACCAAGGCGCTGGCGGCCGGCCCGGGAGCGCAGGCCGCGGCCGGTCTGCTGGCCGAGGCGCCGAACGCGGCCCGGATCGACGAGGTCGTCCTCCTCGTCGCCGAGCGCACCGCCGAGGCTGCGGACGACCTGCGGGTGTGGCGCCTCCCCCGGGAGGGCAACGTGGCCTCCGCCGCCCGCAGACTGGTCAGCGGGCAGCTCGCGGAGTGGGGCCTCGCGGACCTGGTGGACGTCAGCGAACTCGTGGTCAGCGAACTGGTCGGCAACGCGCAGCGCTACGGCAACGGGCCGGGCGAGCTGCGCATGCTGCGCGGCGAACGCCTCACCATCGAGGTCTCCGACACCGGACCCGACCTGCCGCAGATCCAGCACGCGGACGTCAGCGACGAGGGCGGCCGAGGTCTCCAACTGATCAACATGCTCTGCCGGCGCTGGGGATCGTGCCGCACGGTCACCGGCAAGGTGGTGTGGGCGGAGCAGAACATCGCCCCCTGACCGCCCGGTCACCTGCCGAACACGGCGCGCCGCCGCGTGACACCATCGCGGGTGTGAGCACCCGGAACACGGTCGAGACGGCACTGGCGGCCGCGCTGTACGCACAGGGCGACGACTCCCTCGACACGGCCGCCTCCCTGCTGGCCGCGGACCGGGCCGCCGACGCCGAACTGCGCCGCCGGGGCGAGGAACTGCTGCGCCGGGCCTGGGAGCGCGGCTGGCAGCCGGCCGACGTCCACCGCCTGGTCCGCCGCGAGCTGGCCGAACCGCACGAGCGGCTGTTCGCCTCGCTGGTCACCGGGGAGTCCGCGCACTACGGGGCCCGGCTCGCGCCGCGCTGGCGGGCGCAGCTCGCCGCCCTGGAAGGCGCCGAGCCGGTGCGCGCGGACCGGTTCACGCACGCGACCACCGTGCTGGAGCTGTACCGGCTGCTGGTGCGGCTGCCGCGGATCGAACCGGTCGCCCCGCCGCCGGGCGCGCCCCTGGCCGCCGCCGTCCCGTCCCCGCACGAGCCCCGGACGCTGGGCCGGGTCCGCGCCCTGCTCGCCAAGGCGGAGGCGACGGGCTTTCCGGAGGAGGCGGAGGCGCTGACGGCCAAGGCGCAGGAGCTGATGGCCCGCCACCGCATCGACGAGGCGGTCCTCGCGCACGGCGCCCCGGCCGCCGACGCCCCGTCCGCCTGCCGTATCGGCGTGGACGCGCCCTACGAGACCGCGAAGGCGGTCCTCCTGGACGCCGTCGCCTCGGCGAACCGCTGCCGGGCGGTGTGGAACGGCGCGTTCGGCTTCTCCACGGTGGTCGGGTACGAGAGCGACCTCGACGCGGTCGAGCTGCTGTACACCTCCCTGCTGGTGCAGGGCACCACGGCGATGACGGCCGCGGAGTCCGCCCAGCGGGCCGGCGGACGCAAGCGGACCAAGACCTTCCGGCAGTCCTTCTGGACGGCGTACGCGGCCCGCCTCGGTGAGCATCTGAGCGCGGTGGCCGAGGAGTTGGTCACCCGGGACCTGCTGCCCGTGCTGGCCGGCCGGGACCTCGCGGTCGCCGACCGGGCGGAGCGGATGTTCCCCGAGACGACCACCACCCGGGTGCGCGGGGCCACGGACGAGGCCGGCTGGCGGGACGGCACCTCGGCGGCGGACCGGGCCCACCCGCGCCCGCCCCGCCGGCCCCTCCCGGGGGAGGGCCGGGACCGCTGACACCGGGCCCGGACCGCGGCACCGGGCGGTCAGGTGAGCGGGATCTGCTTGTCGCTCGGGTCGGCGGACTGCCGGTCCGGGTGCACGGCGACCAGCCGGCTGCCCTGGGCGAAGGCGCTGTCCCGGCCGTAGAAGTGGTAGCCGGACTCGATGAGCTGGAGGATCTCGTGCCCCAGCATCGCCTGCGGCCCGCCGTCCTCCGGCGTCTTGGTGGAGTCCCAGAGGGCGCTGTCCCCCAACTGCTGGATCTGCGGCCAGAAGTTGGCGGCGGTGAGCTGCCCGCCGGTGAGCATGCCCTCGATCTGCGGCCCCAGAGCGGTGACGACCTTGAAGACCGCGCGCTGCGCGATACCGCCGTCCATGAAGGCGTAGTTGACGGGGACGGACCACTTGGTGGTGTTCAGCCGGCGGCCCATCCGGGCGTCCAGGGAGAGTTCACCGGGCACCTGCGCCTTGTTCTTCTGGTGCTCGGCCCACAGGCCGGTGTCGGTGGTGCGGCCGAGGATCAGCTTGTACTTGGCGATGGCGGCCGCCGTCTCGGTGCTCGCCACCGTCTGCGAGGCGGTGGTGGTCAGGTCGGCGCGGATGGTGCTCTCCAGCGCCGCCAGCAGTGCCGTCCTGTCGCGGTTCCCGGGGTCGCCGACCTGCCCCTCGATCACCTCGTAGGCGTCGTTGCGTTCGGCGTTCTTCATCACCCACATGTAGTCGTTCCGGTTCGTCTGCCACTGGGCGTAGTCGGCGATGTAGGTGTCGATGCTGGGCTCCGCCTGGGCGACCAGCCGCGCCACCTCGTCGTTGATCTTGCCCGGGTGGTGCATCCGCTGCACCTCCCCGGTGCCCGCCGAGGGGCCTCCGCCGCCCGGGGCGGACCCTTCCGGGGCAGTGGCCTTCGCGGGCCCGCTCAGCACCCGCCGGGCGGTGGCCTCCGCCTCCCGCTCGAAGCGGTCCGAGGGGTCGCTGACACGCAGCCCGTCGCCCCGGTCGGTGCCGGCCACCGGACCCGAGCGCTGCTGGAGGACATGGGTCAGCTCATGGGCGAGGGTGTGCCGGTCGATACCGGCGGGGCCGGCGACGATATGGCTGCCGGAGGTGTAGGCCGCGGCACCGAGCTGGGCCGCCGAGGCCCGCGCGGCGGCGTCGGTGTGCACCCGGACGTCGGAGAAGTCGGCGCCGAAGCGCGCCTCCATGTCGGTGCGGCTGCGCTCGTCCAGCGGCCGGCCGCCGCCGCGCAGGACGGCGTGCACGGTGGAGCGCTGCACGGGCTGCTGGTCCTCGGCATGGCCGCAGCCGGGGCCGTGCCGGTGCGCGTCCCGCTCCGCCGTCGCCCCGGCCCGGCGCACCATCTGCGCCACGGCCGCGTTCCCGGCGGAGCGCTGGAGTGCGAGCAGCGCCTCGGCCGGCGCCGCCCCCGCCCGTGACCCGGACGCGCGGGCCGCCGTCGGGGCCGCCGCGGTCTGACGCCCCTTCGCGGCCCGGCTGTTGGCGTGGTCGTACAAGGCGGTTCCTCCCGGCGCCGGTGTGCGTGCCTTCCCGGTGTAACCGGGCGGCCCGGCCTCCGGCCATGTACGCGGGGGCAGTTCGGGGTCCCTCCGCGTTGCCCCCGGCTCAGGCCCGGTCCGCCGGACCGGCCGCCACACAGAACTCGTTGCCCTCCGGGTCGGCCATCACCACATGGTGGCCGTCGAAGGTCTCCAGCACCCGCCCGCCCGCGCCCACGAGCCGGTCCGCCTCGGCCGTGATCCGGGCCCAGCGTTCCCCGGGGGTGCCGTGCCCGGGCACCCGGACGTCGATGTGCAGCCGGTTCTTCGCCGTCTTCGGCTCCGGCACCTCCAGGATCGACAGCCGGGGCCCGACGCCGGCCGGGTCGCAGAGCCACTCCCCGCCGCCGTCGTCCTCGGACAGGTCGAACTGGGCGAGCCACTCCTCGCGGGTGGCGTACGGCGGGGGCGGGGGCTCGTCCACATAACCCAGCGCGGTCTTCCAGAAGGCGGCCAGGCGCGGGGCGTCGGCGCAGTCCAGGGTGAGATCGAATCGGACGCTCATCCCCCGGACGCTACCGCCGCCCACCGACAACGCCCGCCGGGCCGCGCCCACCGACACGGCCCCGGCAGCGCGCGCCCACCGTCAGCGCCCCCGGCCGCGCACCCGCCCCGTGAACGCCACCGGGCCGCGACCCCCCGAGGGGAACGCGGCCCGGCGGTGCGGAGACCGTGCGCCGTCAGGGCGCCGGCACCTCCGTGGGCAGACCGGTCGGCAGGCCCTCCGGGAGCTTGCCGCCCTCGCTCTTCTTCAGGGTGTCCTTCTTGCCGCTCTCCCAGGAGACGACCAGGCTTCCGCCGTCGCCGGACGCGAAGGAGCCCATCGTGCGGTCGGTGTTCCCGTCCGCGCAGGTGAGCGCGAGCATCGGCTCGCCGCCCATCTCCTTGACCTCGCCCGTGCAGGCGTGTCCGTCGGCGAGCAGGGCGGCCTTGCCCTGGGTGACCGAGAGCACGACCGGCTTGGCGTCGGTCATACCGGCCCAGGTGCCCTCGACGTCGGCCGGCTTCGCGGCCTCGTCGCCGCCCGCGCCCGACTCCCCGCCGCCGGCGGTGGGCGAGGCGGTGGGCGTGGCGTCGCCGCCCTTGTCGTCGCCGCTTCCGCAGCCGGTCAGCGCGAGTACGGCGGCGATGCCCACCGCCGCGGCCGAGGTGCGTACGAGCTTGCGCATGGAGCTGTCCCCCTGATCGGTGTCACGACCGCGCCAAGCTACCAGGAGGACTTGCGCACCCCGGGCAGGAATCCGGCGTGCGCCTGCTCGCGCACCCGGACCCGGGACAGCCCGAACTTCCGCAGATGGCCCCGGGGCCGGCCGTCCACACCGTCCCGGTTGCGCACCCGGGTGGCGCTGGCGTCCCGCGGCTGACGTCGCAGTTCCGCCTGGGCGGCGGCCCGTTCGGCGTCCGTGCTCGACGGGCGGCGGACGGTCTCCTTCAACTCCGCCCGGCGCTCCGCGTAGCGCTCGACCACGGCCTTGCGGTGCTCATTGCGCGCGATCTTGCTCCGCTTCGCCATCAGACCTTCACCCCCCGGGCGCGGATGCGGAGGACGGCGGCCTCGATGCCGATGGTGTCGACGGTCTTCACCGCGCGGGCGCTGAGGGTGAGGCGGACATGGCGTCCCTCGCTGGGCAGCCAGTACCGCTTGCGCTGGATGTTGGGGTCGAAGCGGCGGGGGGTGCGCCGGTGGGAGTGGGAGATCCGGTTGCCGAAGCCGGGCTTCGTGCCGGTCAGCATGCAGTGGGCGGACACGGGTGATGCACCTCTCGTGGAGCTAGCTTGGTAATGGAAATCATTTCCATCTACTCTACCCTCATGCCTCGCAACGAACTCCGCCCGGTGGTGAAACTCCGCTCCACGGCGGGCACCGGCTACACCTACGTCACCCGCAAGAACCGGCGGAACGACCCCGACCGCCTCACCCTGCGCAAGTACGACCCCGTCGTCGGGCGCCATGTCGACTTCCGAGAGGAGCGCTGAGCCATGCGGCCCATCCACCCGCCCTACGAGCCCGTCGTCTTCCGGGACAAGGCCGGCGGCTTCGCCTTCCTCACCCGCTCCACGGCGACCGGCGACCGGACCGTCGAATGGGAGGACGGCAACACCTACCCGGTGATCGACGTCGAGATCTCCTCGGCGAGCCACCCCTTCTACACGGGCCAGACGCGTGTCCTGGACACCGCCGGCCGGGTCGAGCGCTTCGAGCGCCGCTACGGCGGCCGGGGAGGCCGGACATGACGCCCGCCACGCCCCCCGCCGGCCCCGCCCTCCCCGTGGTGATCGTCGCCGGGCTGCACAGCGACGCCCGGCGCGCGGCCGTCGACGCCCTGCTCTCCGCGGTGCCCGGCTGCCTCGCCCTCCACCACGACCTGTCCACCGCCGCCGAGCGTGGCACCGTCCTGCGCACGGTCCGCGACGCCCGCGGGGTGCGCGGCACCGGGGAGACCCCGCTCGTCAACGACTGCGCCTGCTGCGCCCTGCGCGAGGACCTGGTGCCCGAACTCCTGCGGCTCGCCGAGGAGGGCGCCACCCGCCTCGCGGTCGTCGAGCTGTGGGACTCCGTCGAGCCCAAGGCCATGGCGGAGGTCGTCGCCGCGCACGGCGGCGGCCGCCTGGCGATCACCTCGGTGATGTGCGCGGTCGACCCCGCCCTCCTGCTGCCGTACCTCGGCAACGGCGACGACCTCGCCGAGGCCGGGCTCGCGGCCGCCGCGACCGACCAGCGCACCGTCGCCGACACCTGGGCGCGCCAGCTGGAGTACGCGCCCGTCCTCGCCGTCGTGGACAGCGAGGAGGCGGACGAGACCGACCGGGCGCTGCTGGCCCAACTGCACCCGACCGCCCGGCAGATCCCCGTCGGCTCGGCCGAGCTGGTCGCCGCCGCCCTGGCCGGCTTCGACGTGGAGGCCGCCGCCGCGGCCCAGCACCCGGCCTGTGCGCTGCTGCCGCAGGAGGCCGACGCCTGCGGGGTGTCGACCCTCGTCTGGCACAGCGTCCGGCCCTTCCACCCCGGCCGCCTCTACGCGGCCTTGGAGGACCTGACCTGCGCCGCCGCTCGCAGCCGCGGCCGGTTCTGGCTGGCCGACCACCCCGACACCCTGCTCGCCTGGGACGCCGCCGGGGGAGCCCTGTGCGTGGAGAGCGCCGGCCCCTGGCTCGCCTCCCTCCCCGACGCCGCCTGGGAGCTGGTGCCGCCCGTGCGCCGGGCCGCGGCCGCGCTGGACTGGCACCCGGAGCACGGCGACCGCTGCCAGCACCTCGTCTTCACCTCACCCGGCCTCGACCGGGACGGACTGGCCCACCTGCTCTCGTCCTGCCTGCTGACCGATGCCGAGTACGCCGCCGGCCGCGAAAGCTGGAAGCGGCTCCCGCCCGCCTTCGACTCCCTTCTGGAGGTCTGAGTTGTCCCCCCGACGCACCGCCGCCCGCAAGCCCGCCGCGCCCAAGCCCAACCCCCTGGACCGCGCCGGCATCACCTACATCGACTACAAGGACACCGATCTGCTGCGGAAGTTCATCTCCGACCGGGGCAAGATCCGCAGCCGCCGGGTGACCCGGGTGACCGCGCGGCAGCAGCGGCTGCTCGCCCGCGCGATCAAGAACGCGCGCGAGACGGCCCTGTTGCCGTACGGCCCGCCGGGGCGCTGAACGGGAGGCTCCGGGCCGTCCCGCAAGCCGTCCTGTAACCGGGAGAACACCGCGCGTGCACGTGCATCCGCCGGTGCATGTGCTCATGCGTCGGCACATGAACACAGCTATGATCCGGGATGGTTGACACCTGCAACTTGTACCCCGGGAGCGACCTGTGCACCACGTGTACAACGGCATGACGGCCACGGAGCTTCAGGGGGTCGTCTGGCAGAAGAGCAGACACAGCAACTCCCAGGGTTCCTGTGTCGAATTCGCCAAACTGCCCGGCGGCGATGTGGCCATGCGCAATTCGCGGCACCCCGAGGGGCCCGCACTCGTGTATACGCCGGCGGAGATAGAAGCGTTGCTTCTCGGCGTCAAGGACGGCGAATTCGACCACCTGGTGGCCTGAACAGAGCCCTTCCGGGGCCGGGCTTCCGGCTCAGCCGAGCCGGAAGAGGGCCCAGACGACCTTCCCCCGCAGCGACCCGGCCAGCGGATGCCAGCCCCAGCCGTCGCTGAAGGAGTCCACGAGCAGCAGCCCCCGGCCGGACTCGGCCGAGTAGTCCTCCTCGGACTCCCGTGCCGTGGGGCCGTCACGGCTCGGATCGCGCACCGCGCAGACCAGCCGGCCCGTCCAGTGCATCAGATGCAGTCGCACCGGACACTCCGGAGCCCCCGCGTACGGGTCGGCCGCGGTCTCGGCCTGGGACGGGGACTCGGGCGCCAGGGCGTGCCGCAGGGCGTTCGTCACGAGTTCGCAGACGACCAGGGCGACATCGTCGAAGCGGTGACCGAGGTCCCACTGGCCGAGCGTGGTCCGGGTGAACTGCCGCGCGCCGCGCACCGCTTCATGGCGGGCGGGCAGTGCGCAGGAGACGGATCCGGAGACGGCCGAGGGGTCGATCGGCGGAAGGCCCTGCCTTAACGGCGCGAGCATGGTCGATCCATTGGTCCCCATGCGAGGCACTCCCGGGAATCGCGGCTGTGACGCTACAACACGAACGAGCACGCAGGTGCGCGGGGCCCATCGTTCCCAAAGCGCCACGCAGATGCAAGGGCAGATGCACGTGCACGCGCCGGACCTGTCCGCCCCCGTGACGGTTCTTGCTCATATCTTCCCCCGATCCGTCGCGGCCCCCGCCCGCCGTCTTCTCGTTTCCGTAATCGAATGAGTACGGCCTGAAGTGTTTTGGTGGCAGAATCCGGCTCTTGGGGTTCGGGGGGACCCTCGGCGAGGATCGGAGTCCGGCAAGTGGTGCGGCGATGGGGAGGGTTCGGGTCGTGACGGCAGGAGAGTCGGCGGCATCGGCAGGGGCGTCCGCGTCCTCGTGGGGATACCCCCGTTCCGACGGTCCGGGCGGAGGGTCGGTCGTCCGGCGCATCCTGCTCGGTTCGCAGCTGCGGCGGCTGCGGGAGTCCCGCGGCATCACCCGCGAGGCCGCCGGGTACTCGATCCGCGCCTCGGAGTCGAAGATCAGCCGCATGGAACTGGGCCGGGTCAGCTTCAAAGCGCGTGACGTGGAGGACCTGCTCACCCTCTACGGGGTCACCGACGACACCGAGCGGTCCGCCCTCCTCGGCCTCGTCAAGCAGGCGAACGTGGCCGGCTGGTGGCACAGCTTCGGCGATGTGCTCCCCGGCTGGTTCCAGACGTACATCGGTCTGGAGGGCGCCGCCTCCGTCATCCGCATCTACGAGGTGCAGTTCGTGCACGGGCTGCTCCAGACCGAGTCGTACGCGCACGCCGTGGTCGCCCGCGGTATGCCCGACGCCCCGGCGGCCGAGATCGACAAGCGGGTCGCCCTGCGCCTGGAACGCCAGAAGGCCCTGGTCTCGGAGAACGCGCCCTCGCTGCATGTGATCCTCGACGAGGCGGCACTGCGCCGCCCGTACGGCGACCGGGCCGTGATGCGGGCCCAGTTGAGCCATCTGATCGAGGTCTCCGAGCACCCGAACATCACCCTCCAGGTCATGCCGTTCTCCTTCGGCGGCCACGCGGGGGAGAGCGGCGCGTTCACCATGCTGAGCTTCCCCGAGTCCGACCTCTCCGACGTGGTCTACCTGGAGCAGCTGACCAGCGCGCTCTACCTGGACAAGCGCGAGGAGGTCGCCCAGTACGACCGGGTGATGACCCGCCTGAGCGAGGACAGCCCGGACCCGGCGAGCACCCGCGACCTGCTCCGAGGGCTCCTCCAACTCATCTGACACACCAGTACGATGACGGAACATCAGATGTCTGTGCTCGCGCCGGCCACCGCCGCATCCGCCCCTGGAGCAGTGATCACATGTCCTTCTTCACCGAACTGGCACTTCAGTACATAGACGGCGAGTGGAAGCCCGGCAGCGGCTCCTGGGACATCATCGACTTCAACCCGTACGACGGAGAGAAGCTGGCCTCCATCGCCGTGGCCACCGCCGACGAGGTGGACCAGGCGTACCGGGCGGCGGAGCGCGCGCAGCAGGCGTGGGCGGAGACCAACCCCTATGCCCGCCGGGGCGTGTTCGAGAAGGCCCTGCGGATCGTCGAGGACCGCGAGGAGGAGATCGCCGAGGCGATCGTCGCCGAACTGGGCGGTACCCGGCTGAAGGCCGCGTTCGAGCTGCACCTCGCCAAGGAGTTCCTCCGGGAGGCGGTCCACCTGGCGCTTCGCCCCGAGGGCCGGATCATCCCCTCCCCGGTGGACGGCAAGGAGAACCGGGTCTACCGCGTCCCGGTCGGCGTGGTCGGGGTGATCAGCCCGTTCAACTTCCCCTTCCTGCTCTCGCTGAAGTCCGTCGCCCCGGCCCTCGCCCTGGGCAACGCCGTCGTCCTCAAGCCGCACCAGAACACGCCGATCTGCGGCGGTTCCCTGGTCGCGAAGATCTTCGAGGACGCGGGCCTGCCGGCCGGCCTGCTCAACGTCGTGATCACCGACATCGCCGAGATCGGTGACGCCCTCTTGGAGCACCCCGTCCCCAAGGCGATCTCCTTCACCGGCTCCGACACGGTGGGCCGCCATGTCGCCACCGTCTGCGCCGCGCACTTCAAGCACGCGATCCTCGAACTCGGCGGCAACAGCGCCCTGATCGTCCTCGACGACGCGGACGTGGACTACGCGGTCGACGCGGCGGTCTTCAGCCGCTTCGTGCACCAGGGCCAGGTCTGCATGGCCGCCAACCGCATCCTGGTCGACCGCTCCCTGCTCGCCGAGTTCACCGAGAAGTTCACCGCCAAGGTCGCCACCCTGAAGGTGGGCGACCCGGCCGACCCGGCCACCCACATCGGCCCCCTGATCAACTCCTCCCAGGCCGAGGCGGTCACCTCGGTCGTCGAGCGGACGGTGGAGGCCGGCGCCACCGCCCTGATCCGGGGCGCGGCCGACGGCAACCTGGTGTCCCCCTCGGTCCTCACCGACCTCCCCGAGGGCTCGCCCGTCCTCACCCAGGAGATCTTCGGCCCGGTCGCCCTGATCATCCCCTTCGACGGCGAGGACGAGGCGGTCCGGATCGCCAACGACACCCCGTACGGCCTCAGCGGCGCGGTGCACACGGCGGACGTGGAGCGCGGGGTGCGGCTCGCCAGGCGGGTGCACACGGGCATGATCCACATCAACGACGGCACCGTGCACGACGAGCCGATCGTCCCCTTCGGCGGCGAGAAGCACTCCGGTGTCGGCCGGCTCAACGGCGACGCCATGCTCGACGCCTTCACCACCCAGAAGTGGATCTCGGTCCAGCACGGCCGCTCCCGCTTCCCGTTCTGACCCCACCGGGAACCGGCCCGGCCCCACGGGGAACCGGCCCTCCCCGGTGGTCGGCCCGATCTCCCCCCCGGGAAACGGCGCTTTCGCCACCCTTACGCGCGACCCCTCGCGGACAGAAGCCGTCCACGAGGGGTCGTAGCGTGAGCAGCGCCGGAAGGGAGAACGACCCCTTCCAGGACGGAAGGCGGACACCATGCCCACCCACGTTTCCCCCGAGTCCCGCGGCGACGAGCGCGGCGCGCTGCTGGCCTTCGTGGAGGCCCAGCGCGGCGGAATCCGGCGCTCCCTCCTCGGCCTGACCGAGGAGCAGGCGGCGAGCCGCCCCAGCGCCAGCGAACTCTCCCTCTCCGGGCTGCTCAAGCACGTCACCGAGACCGAGCACGGCTGGCTCGTGCTGGCGAGGCGCGGGGTGGGCGCCTCCTACGGCCAGGGCTCCGCCGAGGAGTCCGGCGGGCAGGAGGAGGAGTACGGGGAGGACGACTTCCGCCTGGTCGCGGGGGAGACCGCGGCCGGGATGCTGGCCCGCTGGGACGAAGTGGCCAAGGAGACCGAGGAGTTCGTCCGCTCCACGCCCAGCCTGGACGACACCTTCCCGCTGCCCGACGCCCCCTGGTACCCGGACGGCGAGCGGGTGTCCGTGCGCTGGCTGGTGCTGCACCTGATCGAGGAGATCGCCCGGCACGCGGGCCACGCGGACATCATCCGCGAATCCCTCGACGGCAAGGGCGCCTTCGACCTGATCGCCCTGGAGAGCGGCGAGGGCGGCGGCTGGTGAGGCCCGGCCGTCCCGGGCCCCGGCGCCTCGATCCGGGCCCGGGACGGCAGCCGGCCGGCCGGCGGTCACACCCGCTACCCTAGTCAAACTTGAATAGGAAGGAGCCCCGGTCGATGTCAGCGATCCGCCTGCTGGTGCTCGGCGCCGTCCGCCGGCACGGCCGCGCCCACGGCTACCAGGTCCGCAACGACCTGGAGTACTGGGGCGCGCACGAGTGGTCGAACGCCAAGCCCGGCTCGATCTACCACGCCCTCAAGCAGATGGCGAAGCAGGGACTCCTGCGCGCCCACGAGACGGCCCCCTCCACGGCCGGCGGCCCCCCGCGCACCGAGTACGAGGTGACCCCCGAGGGCACCGAGGAGTACCTCGCCCTGCTCCGCAAGGCCCTCACCGCCTACGACGAGGGCACCGACGTCCTCTCCGCCGCGATCGGCTTCATCGTGGACCTGCCGCGCGCCGAGGCCGTGGAGCTGCTGCGGGAGCGGGTGCGCGGCATACGCGAGTGGCGCCGCTCCGTCACCGAGTACTACACGCCCGAGGAGGGCCCCGAGTCCATCGGCCACATCGGCGAGATCATGAACTTCTGGGTCGCCTCCGCGGACTTCGGCGCGGAGTGGACCCTCGGTCTGATCGCCCGCATCGAGGCCGGCGCGTACACCTTCGCGGGCGAGGGGGAGCCGTTCACCGGCGTCCTCGCCGAGGGGGAGGAGAACCCGTACGCCACCGGCATCCCCCACGAGGGCGACACCCGCTGAGGCGTCCCCCGGCCGCGGGGGCCCGGTGGTGGCTCAGTGGTGGAACGCCGTCGCCGCGGCCTCGTCCTTGCCCAGCGGGCCCGGCTGCTCCCGCAGCTCGGGCAGCAACTGCTCCAGATCCCGCAGCAGCAGGTCCGCAAGGTCCGCGGAGAAGCCGTTGCGGCAGACCACCCGCAGCACCGACAGGTCCTGCCGGTTCGCCGGGAAGCTGTACGCGGGCACCAGCCAGCCCCGCTCCCGCAGCCGCCGCGAGACGTCGAACACGTCGAAGGCGGTGATGTGGTCGGCGGTGGTGAACGCGAACACCGGCAGCTGGTCGCCGTGCGTGAGCAGCCGGAACTCGTCCATCGCCCCGATCCGCCGGGCCAGCGCGGTCGCCACGTCCCGGGCCGTCTGCTGCACCGCGCGGTAGCCGTCCCGGCCCAGCCGCAGGAAGGTGTAGTACTGCGCGACCACCTGCGCGCCCGGGCGGGAGAAGTTCAGCGCGAAGGTCGGCATGTCGCCGCCCAGGTAGTTCACCCGGAAGACCAGCTCCTCCGGCAGGCACTCGGGGGAGCGCCACAGCGCCCAGCCGACGCCGGGGTAGACCAGCCCGTACTTGTGCCCCGAGGTGTTGATCGAGGACACCCGCGGCAGCCGGAAGTCCCAGACCAGGTCCTCGTCCAGGAAGGGCGCGACCATCGCCCCGGACGCCCCGTCCACATGCACCGGCACATCGAGGCCGGTGCGTTCCTGGAGGGCGTCCAGCTCCGCGCACAGCTCCGCGATCGGCTCGTAGGAGCCGTCGAAGGTGGAGCCGAGCACCCCGACCACGCCGATGGTGTTCTCGTCGCAGAGCTCCACGGCGGCCTTCGGGTCCAGATGGAAGCGGTTCCCCTCCATCGGCACGAGGCGGGCCTCCACCTCCCAGAAGTTGCAGAACTTCTCCCAGCAGACCTGGACGTTCACGCCCATCACCAGATTGGGCCGGGCGCTCGCGGGATAGCGGTCGGCATTGCGCTTCATCCACCGCCGCTTGAGGGCCATGCCCGCGAGCATGCACGCCTCACTGGACCCGGTGGTGGAGCAGCCGACCGCCGCCGACGGGTCCGGGGCGTGCCAGAGGTCCGCGAGCATCGACACGCACCGGCGCTCCAGCTCGGCCGTGCGCGGGTACTCGTCCTTGTCGATCATGTTCTTGTCGCGGCACTCGCCCATCAGGACGCCCGCCTGCGGTTCCATCCAGGTGGTGACGAAGGTCGCCAGGTTGAGCCGCGAGTTCCCGTCGAGCATCAGCTCGTCGTGGACCAGCTGGTAGGCGGTCATCGACGGGGTGGGGCCGTCCGGAAGCCGGTGGGTCGGCGGCGCGGACTCCATTCCGGCCACCGGGTCGGCGACGCCGTAGAAGGGGTTGAGCGAGAGCCGGGAACGCTCCGCGCTGTCGTCGTCGCCGTTCGTGCCCTGGTGAAGTGCCATGGGACTCAGGCTCGCCCCGGCCCCCACCCGCCGCAACGCGAAAGCGGCCCTCCCGCGCCCGCCCGGGGCACGGGAGGACCGGACCGGCGTCAGACGCGGGTGACCACCACGGCCGTCCCGTACGCGCAGACCTCGGTGCCCACGTCCGCCGCCTCCGTCACATCGAAGCGGAAGGCGAGCACCGCGTTGGCGCCGCGCGAGCGGGCCTGCTCCACCAGGCGCTCCATGGCCTGGTTCCGCGTCTCGACGAGGGTCTTGGTCAGCCCCCGCAGCTCGCCGCCGATCATCGACTTCAGTCCCGCGCCGATCTGGCTGCCCAGATGCCGGGAGCGCACGGTGAGGCCGAAGACCTCGCCGATCACCTGTTCCACGCGGTGGCCCGGGATGTCGTTGGTCGTGACGACCAGCACATCGGTCTCCGGGCCCTGCCCGCCGCCGTACTCCTCGATACCCATGGTCACAGCGTGCTCGCGGAGCGCCCGGAACGCATCCCCTGCGGACGGTGGAACCGGGCCCCCGGAATGTGCGTTGATAGCTTTGGGCAGCCGACCGTCCCGATCGACCACACCAACAGGAGTCCGGACCCCGTGAACACCCTTGCGCTCGGACCGAGCTGGCTCGATCCGGACTATCTGATCACCACCTTCGGGCTCATCGGTGTGCTGGTCATCGTCTTCGCGGAATCCGGTCTGCTGATCGGCTTCTTCCTGCCGGGCGACTCCCTGCTGTTCACCACGGGTCTGCTGGTGACCACCGGCAAGATCGACGTGCCGCTGTGGCTGGTGTGCACGCTGATCGTCATCGCGGCGGTCGTCGGCGACCAGGTCGGCTACCTCTTCGGCCGCAAGGTGGGGCCGGCCCTCTTCAAGCGCCCCGACTCGCGCTTCTTCAAGCAGGAGAACGTGGAGAAGGCGCATGTCTTCTTCGAGAAGTACGGCCCGAAGTCCCTGGTCCTGGCCCGCTTCGTGCCGATCGTGCGCACGTTCACGCCGATCATCGCGGGCGTCAGCCGGATGAACTACCGCTCCTTCGTGACCTTCAACATCCTCGGCGGTGTGCTGTGGGGTGCGGGGGTGACGCTGCTGGGGGCGGCGCTGGGCAAGATCGACTTCGTGCACGAGCACATCGAGAAGATCCTGATCCTGATCGTGCTGCTCTCGGTCCTCCCGATCGTGATCGAGGTCCTGCGCGCGCGCTCCCAGAACAAGAAGTCCGCGGCGGCGGGGGGCGGTGTCGCCGGGGACGGCGACGAGACCCCGCCGCCCTCTTCGCGCGGCCGCCACGCGAAGCGCTGACTGCGCGGGTACGCGCGCTTCAGCCCGCCCGGGCCGCCCGGCTGGGGGCGCGCTGCTTTCAGCCCCTCCGGGCGCCCGGCCGAGGGCGCGTGGCTTTTCAGCCCGTCCGGCGTTTGAGGACACGGCCGTGGGCCGTGCGGCGACCACCGGCGGCCTGCCGGGTCCGAATCCCGGGCCCGGTCCATCGGGGCTCCGCCCCGAACCCTGCGCCTCAACCGCCGGCGGGGCTGGGTGGTCGGACGGGTCGCGTTTCAGCCCCTCCGGTGAGTCGGCCGAGGGGGGCGCGTGGCTTTTCAGCCCGTCCGGCGTTTGAGGACACGGCCGTGGGCCGTGCGGTGACCACTGGCGGCCTGCCGGGTCCGAATCCCGGGCCCGGTCCGTCGGGGCTCCGCCCCGAACTTCGCGTGGTCGGGGGTGCGTGGTTTTTCAGCCCGTCCGGCGTTTGAGGACACGGCCGTAGGCCGTGCCGCGACCACCGGCGGCTTGCCGGGACCGAAACGCGGCCCGGGCCAGGGCCGGCCAGGCCCGAAGCAGCGGCCGGGGCGAGGGGCCGGCCCGTCAGAAGCCGCGCGTGCGCTTCGCCGCGCGGCGGCCACCCGGCGGCTCGCCCGGCCCCCCCGCCACCCCCGGCACCCGCAGGAACAACCGCGTCATCTCCGCACCCAGGTTCACCCCGATCGCGATCGCCAGCGCCAGCGCCGCCGCCTTGCTCAGCGAGGCCAGCCCCGGGTTCAGGTCGCCGCGGGCGATCGACAGCAGCCCGAAGTACGTCGCCGAGCCCGGCAGCAGCGGCCCGATCGCCGCCGTGACATACGGCAGCGCGGACGCGAACCGGTACCGCGCCAGCGTCTGCCCGAACAGACCCACCAGCCCCGCCGCCGCCGCCGTCGCCGCCACCGGCGACACCCCCGCGGTGTCCGCCAGCGCCCCGTACACCACCCACGCGACCCCGCCGTTCAGCGTGACCAGCCACACCGTGGACCGCTCCTGCTGGAGCATCACCGCGAAGCACAGCGACAGCGTCATCGCCGCCAGCGTCTGGATCACCGGCCGCTGCACACTGTGGATGGCGGTCTCCGGCTGGAGCCCCGCGTCCAGGGCGAAGCCCAGATAGAGGACGCTCAGCACGCCCACCACGATGCCGACGACCAGATAGCCGACCTCCAGCAGCCGCGCGGCCGCCGTGATGTAGAAGCCGGTCAGACCGTCCTGGACGCCCGCCACCAGCGCCCGCCCCGGGATCAGCGCGAACAGCCCACCGGTGATCACCGCCGAGGCCCGGACCTCCAGCGGCGACAGCGTCAGCGCCACCCCGACCGCGGCCGGGGGCATCGCCGCCGCCACGAACTGGTAGAACTCCGGCAGCCCGCGCCCCGCCGCCAGCCACGCCAGCCGGTCCCCGAGCATCGCGCTCACCGCCGCCGCGATGAACACCAGCACATCACCGCCGACCAGCACGGACGCCGAGCCCGCCAGCAGCCCGCCGGCCACCGTCAGCGCCCAGCCGGGGTACGGGTGCCGGTTCCGGCGGATCTCCGCGAGCCGCCGGTACGCCTCCTCCAGCGTCACCTCGGACTCGTCCGCGCTGATGTCGTGCACCAGCCGGTAGACCGCCGCCAGCCGGTTGTAGTCGGTGCCGCGCCGCCGCACCGTGCGGTTGGCCGTCACCGGGTCGTCCACCAGGGACGGCTGATAGGTGATCGACAGCAGCGTGAAGGTGACCGTCGGCTCACACCGGTCCAGGCCGTACGAGCGCGAGATGGCGAACATCGCCGCCTCGACGTCCTCGGCCCCCTCGCCGCCCGCGAGCAGCAGCTCCCCGATACGCAGTGTCAGGTCGAGCACACGCGGCACGGCCGGCCCGGCGTCGTCCTGCCGCTGCGGTGTCTCCGGCACCGGGCGCTCGCCCACCGGCATCCGCAGCATCGCCCGCATCCGGTCCTGCCACGGCGCGTCCTTGGTCAGCCGCACCACCGGGATGCCGTGCGCCGGGGTGAACGCGGGCGGCGAGTTCCGGGCGCTGTACGTGGACGGCGGGGCGAACGCGGAGCCCTCCGGCTCGGCCGGCGCCTCCGGCACCAGCCCGTGCGGAACGGCGAACTCCGAACTCGGGTGGTCCTCTTCGGGGGCTTCCGGCTGCTCCATCCCCAGAGGTGGGGCGAACGCGCTGTGCGCCTCGTCGGACTGAGGCTTCCGGTCTTCCGGACCCTCGGGTTCCGCCACCACTCGCCGTCCTCGCTCCCTGTCGCGCCCGCCCTCTGCCCGGCGCTTCTGCCCAGTATGGGCACGGACATGGGGGGAGACGCGACGCGGGCGGGACACCACCGGTGTCCCGCCCGCGTCAGGGCCTTCTCAGGGGCGTCAGTGCGCGCCGCCCTGCGCCTCCAGGCGCTTGAAGCTGGCCTCGATCTCGGCCTCGGCCTCGGCGCGGCCGACCCAGTCGGCGCCCTCGACGGACTTGCCGGGCTCCAGGTCCTTGTAGACCTCGAAGAAGTGCTGGATCTCCAGGCGGTCGAACTCGGAGACGTGGTGGATGTCGCGCAGGTGCTCCACGCGCGGGTCCGAGGCGGGGACGCAGAGCAGCTTGTCGTCGCCGCCGGCCTCGTCGGTCATCCGGAACATGCCGATCGCACGGCACTTGATGAGGCAGCCCGGGAAGGTCGGCTCGTCGAGGATGACCAGCGCGTCCAGCGGGTCGCCGTCCTCGCCGAGGGTGTTCTCGACGAAGCCGTAGTCCGCCGGGTAGCTGGTCGAGGTGAAGAGTCGACGGTCCAGGCGGATCCGACCGGTCTCGTGGTCCACCTCGTACTTGTTCCGCGAACCCTTCGGGATCTCGATGGTGACGTCGAACTCCACGGGTGGCTCCTCCATGATCAAGACATAGCAAGACGCGAATCTGGTGGTTAAGTGTCCCTCACGCAGAGGTGTGATCGCGAAAGGGGCTGGTGCGGGGTGCCGAAGGTCAGGACGTGGCAGCTCGCGACGGGTGCCGCGGCGCTCGGCCTCGTCGTCTCCGCCGGGGCGGTGGCCGCGGCGGGACCCTGGGACACCGGTCAGCGTAAGGCCGAGCGCCAGTGGGCGGCGGCCCAGGCCCCCACGGGTGGCGCACATCACGAGCCCCCCGCCCGCGAGCGCACGCCCGCCGCCCCCAGCGCGCCCCCGGTGCTGGCCGCCCTCGGCACCACCGGCCCCCGCACCGCCGACGCCCCCGCCCGGCCCCCGGCCGGCCTCGCCGCCACCCTCGGCCCCCTCCTCGGCGACTCCGCACTCGGCCCCGCGCCGACCGCCAGCGTCATCGACCTCGCCACCGGCGAACGCCTCTGGGCCAAGGGCCCGGCCACCCCGATGACGCCCGCGTCCACCATCAAGATCGCCACGGCCGTCGCCGCCCTTTCCGCCCTCGGGCCCGACCACCGCATCCCCACCACCGTGGCGGCGCCCCCCGAGGGCGACCGGGTCACCCTCGTCGGCGGCGGGGACGCCACCCTGGACCGGGCCCGCCTCGCCACCCTCGCCGACCGCACCGCCGCCGCCCTGCGCGAGCGCGGCACCGAGGCCGTCCGCCTGACCCACGACACCTCTCTGTACGCGGGCCCCCTCCTCCACCCCATCGGCCCCAACGGCAACCTCGCCCCCGTCAGCGCCCTCATGGTCGACCAGGGCCGCAACGACCCCCGGACCACCGGCGACGCCACCCGCACCAAGGACCCCGCCGGCGAGACCGCCCGGGTCTTCGCCGACCTGCTCAGCGAACGCGGTCTGCGGGTCACCGGCACCCCCGCCCCCGGCCGCGCCCCCGAGGGCGCCGTCCCCCTCGCCCAGGTGCTCTCCGCCCCGCTCTCCGCCGTCGTCGAGCGCATGCTGACCAGCAGCGACAACGACATCGCCGAGTCCCTCGCCCGCCAGACCGCCGTCGCCACCGGACGCGAGGCCGACTTCGCGGGCGCCGGGAAGGCCGTCACCGACCGGCTCCGCCGCCTCGGCCTCCCGCTGGAGGGCGCCCGCTTCGCGGACGGCAGCGGACTCGACCGCCGCGACCGCGTCTCCGCCGGACTGCTCACCGCCCTCCTCGCCCGCGCGGCCGACCCCGACCGCCCCGAGCTCCGCCCGGTCCTCACCGGCCTGCCCGTCGCCGGCTTCACCGGCACCCTCGGCACCCGCTACGACGAGACGTCCCCCGGCTCCGGCCTCGTCCGCGCCAAGACCGGCACCCTCAGCGGCGTGGACTCCCTCGCGGGCACGGTCGCCACCCCCGACGGCCGCCTGATCGGCTTCGCCTTCCTCGCCAACGGCACCGGGTCGGCCGCCGAGGCCCGCCCCGCCCTCGACCGCCTCGCCGCCGCCCTCGCCGGCTGAACACCCGTTCCCGGAACGGCCCCGGGTCCGGCCCCGCCCGCACCCGGGTACGCCCGCACCGCTGTGCGTCGCCGGTCGAGAACGTACGGTTGACGCATGACGAGCATCGGTGGTGCCGAGATGGTCGACTGGAACCTCGCCGTGGCGACCGCGACCCGCTTCGTGCGGCCCGGTCCCGACGTGAGCCGGGACGAGGCGCGCGCCGTCGTCGCCGAGCTGCGCCGGCACGCCAAGGCGTCCGAGGAACATGTGCGCGCCTTCACCCGGATGATCCCCGACGACGTACGGCCCCGGGACACCCCGGTCCTCGTCGTCGACCGCGCCGGCTGGGTCAGGGCGAACGTCGCCGGCTTCCGCGAACTGCTGCGCCCCCTGCTCGACAAGATGCAGGAGCGCCGCTCGGGAACCCCGGGCGGCGCGGTGCTGGGCGCGGTGGGCGGCAAGGTCACCGGCGTCGAACTCGGCATGCTGCTGTCGTTCCTCGCCTCCCGGGTCCTCGGCCAGTACGAGACCTTCGCCCCGGACACCCGCGACCTGCCCGCCGGCGACCCCGGCCCGGACGGCAGGGGCGGCGGCCGGCTGCTGCTCGTCGCCCCCAACATCGTGCACGTGGAACGCGAACTCGAGGTCGACCCGCACGACTTCCGGCTCTGGGTCTGCCTCCACGAGGAGACCCACCGCACCCAGTTCACCGGTGTGCCCTGGCTGCGCGACCACCTGGAGAGCGAGATCCAGGCCTTCCTCGCGGAGACCGACGTCGACCCGATGACCGTCCTGGAACGCCTGCGGGAGGCCGCCCAGTCCCTCGCCGGGGCCCGACCCGAGGGCGAGGAGGAGGAGGGCCGCTCCCTGGTGGAGGTCGTCCAGACCCCCGCCCAGCGCGAGATCCTCGGCCGGCTCACCGCCGTGATGTCCCTGCTGGAGGGGCACGCGGACTTCGTGATGGACGGCGTCGGCCCGGACGTCGTCCCCTCGGTGGCGGAGATCCGGGAGAAGTTCCAGCAGCGCAGGGCCCGCGGCGCGAGCCGGCTGGACCTGGCGCTGCGCAAGCTCCTCGGCCTGGACGCCAAGCTGCGCCAGTACCGCGACGGCGAGCGCTTCGTCCGGGCCGTGGTGGAGGAGGTGGGCATGGACGGCTTCAACCGGGTCTGGACGTCCCCGAACACACTGCCGACCAAGGCGGAGATCGCGGCGCCGGCGGACTGGGTCGCGCGGGTGCACCGCACGGGTTAGGAGGACGTCCCGGGTGCGGGCGGCGCACACGGCGGGGCACGGGGGGCGCACCGTGGAGCAGTGCCGGAAACGGCGGTCCGCCGATGGCACAGGAGCGGCACAGGAGCGGCACAGGAGCGCCCCTCCAATCACCCGTCCGAGGGACCGTGGGCGTTGGATAGGCGTGCAATGCTCGGGTATTGGCTCGGTTCTGTCACCATCGACGCACTCTGAGTGACCGATGCGAGCGGCCGGCCCCTCGGCCGGCCGCCTCCCGCCTCGGCCGAGACACCCCCTCCCGAACTCCACGAAGGGCACCGGACATGGGTCCCCATCCTGCGGTCGCGGCGATACGCCTGGCGGTCCGCCGCGTACTCCACGAAGTCCTCACCCAGCACGCCCGGCGGGCCGTGCAGGGCGCCTCGGCCGGCGCCTCCCGCCCCGCCGCCCCGGCCGCCTCCGCCACCGCACCCCCCGGCGGCGGCACCCCGCTCGTCCTCGTCGCCTGCTCCGGCGGCGCCGACTCCATGGCCCTCGCCTCCGCCCTCGCCTTCGAGGCCCCCAAACTCGCCGTCCGCGCCGGTGGCATCACCGTCGACCACGGCCTCCAGCACGGTTCCGACCTGCGCGCCGCCGAGGTCGTCGCCCGCCTCACCGCCATGGGCCTCGACCCCGTCGAGTCCGCCGCCGTGCGCGTCGGCCGCGAGGGCGGCCCCGAGGCCGCCGCCCGCGACGCCCGGTACGCCGCGCTCGACGAGGCCGCCGAACGCCTCGGCGCCGCCGCCGTCCTCCTCGGCCACACCCGCGACGACCAGGCCGAGACCGTCCTCCTCGGCCTCGCCCGCGGCTCCGGCATCCGCTCCCTGTCCGGGATGGCCGCCGTCTCGGGGGCGGCCGGCCGCTACCGCCGCCCCTTCCTCCAGCTCGACCGCCAGACCGCGCGCAAGGCGTGCATGGTCCAGTCCCTCCCCGTCTGGGACGACCCGCACAACTCCGACCCCGCCTACACCCGCTCCCGGCTCCGCCACGAGGGCCTGCCCGCCCTGGAGAAGGCGCTCGGCAAGGGGGTCGTCGAGGCCCTCGCCCGCACCGCCCAGCTCTCCCGCGACGACGCCGACGCCCTCGACGGCTGGGCCGCCGAGGCCGCCGCCACCGTGCGCGACGAGAACGGCGGCCTGGAGTGCGCCAAGCTCTTCGCGCTGCCGCCCGCCGTCCGCCGCCGGGTGCTGCGCCGGGCCGTCATCGACGCCGGCTCACCGGCCGGTTCCCTCTTCGCCCGCCACGTCGAGGAGGTCGACCGGCTGATCACCGGCTGGCGCGGCCAGCGGGCCATCAATCTGCCCGGCCGGGTCCAGGTCCACCGGCAGGGTGGCAGACTGGTCATTCGGCAAGGGTGAACCGCCGAGACAGAAAGCGACGCGGGTGAACGAGAAGGACATGGGCGACGACCTCCAGTCGGTGCTCATCACCAAGGAAGAGATCGACGCCAAGCTGGCAGAGCTGGCCGCGAAGATCGACGCGGAGTACGCGGGCAAGGACCTGCTCATCGTCGGAGTCCTCAAGGGCGCCGTGATGGTGATGGCGGACCTGGCGCGTGCGCTCGCCACCCCCGTCACGATGGACTGGATGGCCGTCTCCTCCTACGGAGCGGGCACGCAGTCCTCGGGTGTCGTGCGGATCCTCAAGGACCTCGACACCGACATCAAGGGCCGGCACGTCCTGATCGTCGAGGACATCATCGACTCCGGGCTGACGCTGTCGTGGCTGCTGGCCAACCTGGGATCGCGCGAACCCGCGTCCCTGGAGGTCTGCACCCTGCTGCGCAAGCCGGACGCGGCCAAGGTCGCGATCGACGTGAAGTGGGTCGGCTTCGACATCCCGAACGAGTTCGTCGTCGGCTACGGCCTCGACTACGCCGAGAAGTACCGCAACCTCCCGTTCGTCGGCACTCTCGCGCCGCACGTCTACGGAGGCTGAGGCCACAGGCACGCTGGGGAACCCAGCCCGCCTTTCCACCGTTGGTGCAAGGGAAGGCGGTCGCCTGTGACAATGCTGGGGTACCGTCCGAGGAACAGTTGTCTTTTCTCATAGCAGTCACATAAGCAGTCACACAAGAAGTCCCACTCAGCGGCAAACCTACGGGCAGGAGGGACGGGGCGTTCTCGCTCCGTATGGATGGACGTGAAGCGATACTTCCGTGGGCCGGTCATGTGGATCGTGCTGGCCGTCCTCGCCGTGGTCGTGCTGATGCAGGTCGTCGGCTCGTCCGGCGGCTACAAGACGGTGGACACCGGCGAGGTCGTCCAGGCGATCGACAGGAACCAGGTCAAGCAGGCAAAGCTGACCACTGGCGACGAGCAGATCATCAAGATCGAGCTCAAGGAGGGCCAGAAGGTAGACGGCGGCACCAAGGTGCAGGCCAGCTACATCGGCACCCAGGGCGTCGATCTGGCCGACAAGCTGCAGGAGAAGTTCGAGGCCGGTGAGATCGAGAAGGGCTACACGGTCTCGCCCGAGCGGCAGAGTCCGTTCCTCTCGGTGCTCCTCTCCCTGCTGCCCTTCGTCCTCATCGTCGTGGTGTTCCTCTTCCTGATGAACCAGATGCAGGGCGGCGGCTCCCGGGTCATGAACTTCGGGAAGTCCAAGGCCAAGCTCATCACCAAGGACACCCCCAAGACGACCTTCGCCGACGTGGCCGGGTCGGACGAGGCGGTCGAGGAGCTCCACGAGATCAAGGAGTTCCTCCAGGAGCCGGCGAAGTTCCAGGCCGTCGGCGCCAAGATCCCCAAGGGCGTGCTGCTCTACGGCCCGCCCGGCACCGGCAAGACCCTCCTCGCGCGCGCCGTCGCGGGCGAGGCCGGCGTGCCGTTCTACTCGATCTCCGGCTCCGACTTCGTCGAGATGTTCGTCGGCGTCGGCGCCTCCCGGGTCCGGGACCTCTTCGAGCAGGCCAAGGCGAACGCCCCGGCGATCGTCTTCGTCGACGAGATCGACGCCGTCGGCCGGCACCGCGGCGCGGGCCTCGGCGGCGGGCACGACGAGCGCGAGCAGACCCTCAACCAGCTCCTCGTCGAGATGGACGGGTTCGACGTGAAGGGCGGCGTCATCCTGATCGCCGCCACCAACCGCCCCGACATCCTCGACCCCGCGCTTCTGCGCCCGGGGCGTTTCGACCGGCAGATCGCCGTCGACCGTCCCGACATGCAGGGCCGGCTGGAGATCCTCAAGGTCCACCAGAAGGGCAAGCCGGTCGCCCCGGACGTCGACCTCGGCGCCGTCGCCCGCCGGACCCCCGGCTTCACCGGTGCCGACCTGTCGAACGTGCTCAACGAGGCCGCGCTCCTCACGGCGCGCACCGACAAGAAGCTGATCGACAACCACTCGCTGGACGAGGCGATCGACCGCGTCGTGGCGGGCCCGCAGAAGCGGACCCGGATCATGTCCGACAAGGAGAAGAAGATCACCGCGTACCACGAGGGCGGACACGCCCTGGTCGCGGCGGCCTCACCGAACTCCGACCCGGTCCACAAGATCACGATCCTGTCCCGCGGCCGGGCCCTCGGCTACACGATGGTGCTCCCGGACGAGGACAAGTACTCGACCACGCGCAACGAGATGCTCGACCAGCTCGCCTACATGCTGGGCGGCCGGGCCGCGGAGGAACTCGTCTTCCACGACCCGACCACCGGCGCGGCGAACGACATCGAGAAGGCGACGGCCACGGCCAGAGCTATGGTCACGCAGTACGGCATGACCGAGCGGCTCGGCGCCATCAAGTTCGGCGGCGACAACAGCGAGCCCTTCCTCGGCCGCGAGATGGCGCACCAGCGCGACTACTCGGAAGAGGTCGCCGCGCTGGTCGACGACGAGGTCAAGAAGCTCATCGAGGCCGCGCACAACGAGGCGTGGGAGATCCTCGTCGAGAACCGCGACGTCCTCGACAACCTCGTTCTCCAGCTCCTGGAGAAGGAGACGCTGGGCAAGGAGGAGATCGCCGAGATCTTTGCCCCGATCGTGAAGCGCCCGGCCCGCCCGGCGTGGACCGGTTCCTCCCGGCGCACCCCCTCCACCCGTCCGCCGGTGCTCTCCCCCAAGGAGCTCGCCCTGACGAACGGTGCGGCGAACGGCTCCGCCCCCTCGGTGACCGACATCACCAAGACCCCGGCCGAGCCCGTCGCGGAGGAGCGCCCCGAGGCGTGATCCCAGGTCGCGAGGCCGCCCCGGAATGACTGCCGCGTCCCCCAGGTTCTAGCCTGGGGGACGCGGCATTTCATATGACCTCATATGATCGCGGCCGGAGCACAGAGGAACGAGGCACAGATGACCGACCCGGTGACGCTGGACGGCGAGCGCTCGATCGCCGAGTTCGACGAGAAGCGGGCCGAGAACGCGGTACGCGAACTCCTCCTGGCCATCGGCGAGGACCCCGACCGCGAGGGGCTGCGCGAGACCCCGGCGCGGGTGGCGCGGGCGTACCGGGAGATCTTCGCGGGCCTGTGGCAGCAGCCGGAGGACGTGCTGACCACCACGTTCGACCTCGGACACGACGAGATGGTCCTCGTGAAGGACATCGAGGTCTACAGCACGTGTGAGCATCATCTGGTCCCCTTCCGGGGCGTGGCGCACGTCGGGTACATCCCGTCCACCACCGGCAAGATCACCGGGCTGTCGAAGCTGGCCCGGCTGGTGGACGTCTACGCCCGCCGCCCGCAGGTCCAGGAGCGGCTCACCACGCAGATCGCCGACTCGCTGATGGAGATCCTGGAGCCGCGCGGGGTGATCGTCGTCGTGGAGTGCGAGCACATGTGCATGTCGATGCGGGGCATCCGCAAGCCCGGCGCCAAGACCCTCACCTCGGCGGTCCGCGGTCAGCTTCGTGACGTGGCGACCCGCAACGAGGCGATGAGCCTGATCATGGCGCGCTGACCGGCGCGCCTGCGCCGGAGCAGGTGGACGGGGTCAGGTGGTCGGGGCCGTGGGGCCCGGGGTGTCGTCGTCGCTGTCGTCGGGGAGTTTGAGGACGCGCTCCAGGTAGAGGGCGGCGGCGACGACCGCGATGCCGGCGAGGACGGCGAAGCCGGCGTAGATGGCCTGGTCGCGGCGGGCCGGGATGTCGAGGGAGCCGAGCAGGAAGACGCCGGTGCCGCCGTACATGCCGCTGACCAGGGCGGCGACCAGGGCGCTGGCCTGGCCGAAGACCACGGCGCGGGCGGCCATCAGGGGCTCGACGCCCTTGGCGCCCGGGCGGCGTTCGCGCTGGGCCTTGAGGCGGTTGCGCAGGGAGAGGGCGGTGGCCGCGAGGACGGCGGCGATCACGCCGAGGACGACGGGCGCGGCCAGCGGCACGCTCGGCAGGGTCCCGAAGGAGTCCCAGAGGCGGGCGCCGCCCCAGGACAGGACGCCCGCCGCGGCGAACAGACCGGCCAGGACCCCGAGCCGTAGTTGCTTCACCGCGGCGAGCCGCCCTTCGTCGATCGGATGGCACCGGGGCTCGGCGCCCCGGTGATCGTTCCGTACGAGACTAACGACTACTCGGGCAGTCGCAGTTCCAGGTCGCCGCGGGCCTCGACGCCCTCGGCGCCGACGCCGGCCAGCAGGTCGGCCACCGGGCCGCGGCCGGGGAGCTGGGCCTCCGGCTGCACGTCGTGCCAGGGGGCGAGGACGAAGGCCCGCTCGTGGGCGCGCGGGTGGGGCAGGGTGAGGGCCGGGTCGTCGGAGACCACGTCCGCGTAGGAGACGATGTCCACGTCGATGGTGCGCGGTCCCCAGCGCTCCTCGCGGACGCGCTCGAACGCCTCCTCGATGGCCTGTCCCCGCTCCAGCAGGGAGGAGGGCGGCAGCGTCGTCCGGATCACGACCACCGCGTTGAAGTACGAGGGCTGGCTGTCCGGGTCGACGCCCCAGGGGCGGGTCTCGTAGACGGGGGAGACGGCCTTGACCCGCAGGCCGGGGGTGTCCTCCAGGAGGTCGACGGCGCCCTGGAGGGTCTCCAGGCGGTTGCCGAGGTTCGACCCGAGGGAGATCACGGCCTGCTTCGGGTTGGAGAGCGTGCTGTCGGCGGCGTCCACCTGGGCCACGACGGAGGTGGGCACCGGCTGCACGGTCGGGTCGCTGGCTGCCTGGTTCATACTCGGCTCCGGGTGATCGTGATGGTCACGTCGTCGAAGGGCACCGTGATCGGGGCGTCCGGCTTGTGCACCACCACCTCGACCTCCTCGACGCCGTCGTGCTTGAGGCACTGCCGGGCGATCCGCTCGGCCAGCGTCTCGATCAGGTCGACCGGTTCGCCCTCGACGACCGCGACGACCTCCTCCGCCACCACCCCGTAGTGCACGGTCTTCGCCAGGTCGTCGTCGGCCGCCGCCGGGCGGGTGTCCAGCCCCAGCACCAGGTCGACGATGAACGTCTGGCCCTCCTCCCGCTCCCGGGGGAAGACGCCATGGTGTCCACGGGCCTTGAGGCCGCGCAGCGCGACACGATCCACGCGAATCACTCCTGCTTTCTCTGCTGGCGGACGGGTCGCCCGCCACGTGCGGGTGGCGCGGACCCGCAGGCGAATCTACCCGCGGGTGCCGGTGGCCCCTGCGCACGGGGTGCTCGGCGGGGCTCCGTGCGGTGGAATCCGCGCATACCCGGGGGGAGGGCCGGGCGAACCTCCCGCTGGGCCCATACCCACTTACGGGGGGACTTACGAGGACACAGGGAGGCGGCCGGAGCCCTGTGCGCGGGGGCTACGCGGGGGTGTCCTCGTCCTCGTCGGAGTCGGTCTCCGCCAGGACGGGGGAGCCGTGGTGGGACCAGACCCGCCAGCCGTCGGGTGTGCGCCGGAACACATTGGTGGCCACCACGAGCTGGCCCACCAGGGGCCCCAGTTCGCCCGCCTCCTCGGCGGGGCCGCCGCTGAGGATGTTCTCGGTGCAGGTGACGAGCGCGGTGTCACCGGCGACGGACACCTTGACGTCGGTCAGGAAGAACTGGATGTACTCGGTGTTGGCCATGATCAGCGCATAGCTGCGCAGCACCTCGCCGCGGCCGCTGAGGACGGGCCAGCCCGGGTGGACGCAGGAGATGCCCTCGTCGAGCCACAGCTCGGAGAGCCGGTCGAAGTCCCCGCGTTCCATCGCCTCGTAGAAGGCGGTGTTGGCTTTCTCGACCTCCTCGGCGTCGCTCGCGCCGGGGCTCACCGGGCGCCCTCGACGGCGCGGGCGACGCGGACCGCGTCCGCGGTGGCCCGGACCTCGTGGACGCGGACGGCCCAGGCGCCCTCGTGGGCGGCGATGGCGGAGACCGCGGCGGTGGCGGCGTCCCGCTCCCGGGCGGGGGGCGCGGCGCCCTCCTTGGCGAGGACATGGCCGAGGAAGCGCTTCCGGGAGGCGGCGACGAGCAGCGGGCGGCCCAGGGCGCGCAGTTCGGCCAGGCCGGCGAGGAGGGCGAGGTCGTGCTCGGCGCTCTTGGCGAAGCCGAGCCCGGGGTCGACGACGAGCCGTTCGGGGGCGATGCCGCCGGCCACGACGGCGTCGATCCGGTCGCGCAGTTCGGCGGTGACCTCGGCGAGGACGTCCCCGTACACGGCGCGGCTGTTCATGTCGGCGCTGAAGCCGCGCCAGTGCATGACGACGAAGGGGGCTCCGCAGCCGGCGACCGCGGGCACCATCCGGGGGTCGGCGAGGCCCCCGCTGACGTCGTTGACGAGGACGGCCCCGGCGGCGACGGCCTGCTCGGCGACGGAGGCGCGCATGGTGTCCACCGAGACGACGACCCCCTCGGCGGCGAGGCCGCGTACGACGGGGACGACCCGGCGCAGCTCCTCGGCCTCGTCGACGCGGGTGGCGCCGGGCCGGGTGGACTCGCCGCCGACGTCGACGAGGTCGGCGCCCTGGGCGACCAGGTCCAGCCCGCGCTTGACCGCCGCGCCGGTGTCGAACCAGCGGCCTCCGTCGGAGAAGGAGTCGGGCGTCACATTGACCACGCCCATGACCGCACAGCGGTCCCACTCCGGCAGGCCGCTGGCCGTGCCCCGTCCGCGCAAGGTCTTCATGTCTCCAGCCTAGGTGGTGCGGGGGCGCGCGGGAGGCGCGCGGTGTCTCAGGCCGCGCGGGTGCGCCGGGAGCCGGGGCCGGACCCTGCCGGGCCGTCCAGGCGGGTGAGGTGGGCGCAGGGCCGGGCGGGCCGGGGCGGGCGGCGGTGGGCGAACGGCCTCGGGAAGGAGACGTTCACGAAGCCCTCGGCGCGCATCGCGGCCAGTCCGATGCGGGGCAGGTCCCGGGTGCTGCGGAAGACGACGAAGCGGGGCTCCCAGCGGGGCCGGAACTTGGCGTTGAAGCGGTAGAGCGACTCGATCTGGAACCAGCGGGAGAGGAAGACCAGCAGGCCCCGCCAGAGCCGCAGCACCGGTCCGGCGCCGAGCCGTTCGCCGCGGGCGAGGGCGGAGCGGAACATGGCGAAGTTCAGCGAGACACGGGTGACGCCGAGGGCGGGGGCGGCCTTCAGGGCGGCGGTGATCAGGAGTTCGTTCATACCGGGGTCGGCGGAGCGGTCCCGGCGCATCAGCTCCAGGGACATCCCGTCGGGGCCCCAGGGGACGAAGTGGATGACCGCCTTCAGGTCGCCGTGGGGGCTGTGGGAGCCCTGCGGGCCGTGGTGACCGCGGGGGCCGGGCGGGCGGTGCGGTCCGTGCGGTCCGTCGTCGTCGGAGCGGTGCGCGGTGGCGATGACCGCGTCCCCGTCGGCCGGGTCGCCGATCCGGCCGAGGGCCATCGAGAAGCCGCGTTCGGTGTCGGTGCCCCGCCAGTCGGCGGCGGCGCGGCGGATGCGCTCCAGTTCGTCAGCGGGCACGTCCCGGGCGCGGCGGACGCGGGTGGAGTACCCGCCGCGCTCGATGCGGCCGACCATCTGCCGCACGTTGCGCATCGCGCGCCCGGACAGGGAGAAATCCGCGACGTCCACCACCGCCTCGTCGCCCAGTTCCAGGGCGTCGAGCCCGGTCTCGCGGGTCCAGACCTCGCCGCCGGTCTCGGAGCAGCCCATCACCGCGGGGGTCCAGGAGTGGGCGCGGGCCTCGTCCATGAAGCGTTCGATCGCGCCGGGCCAGGCCTCGACGTCCCCGATGGGGTCGCCGCTCGCGAGCATCACCCCGGACACCACGCGGTAGCAGACGGCGGCCTTGCCGCTGGGCGAGAAGACGACGGCCTTGTCGCGGCGGAGGGCGAAGTGGCCGAGGGAGTCGCGGCCGCCGTGCGCGGCGAGGAGTTCCCGCAGCCGGCGCTCGTCGTCCCCGGTGAGGCGGGCGGCGGGGTGTTCGGGGCGGAAGGCGAGGTGGATGGTGGTGACGGCGGTCAGCAGGCCGAGGGCGCCGAGGGAGTAGGCCACGGTCCAGGAGACGTTGCCGGTCCAGCGCAGCGGCCCCTCGAAGCCGAAGAGGCCCAGCAGGACGTGTTCCAGGCGGTCGGTGAGGCCGGGGTTGCCCACGACCCGGCCGGGGTGGGTGCTGACGAGCAGCAGGCCGAGACCGAGGGAACCGGCGCCCATCGAGACGAAGTTGGCCAGCGCGCGCCAGCGGCTGCGCGGGTCGGGCAGGGCGGCGAACTGGTCGCGGTGGCGCAGCAGCAGCCAGAGCAGGGTCAGGGAGAACAGGACGCCGAGGGCCGAGTGCCGGTAGGCGAACTGGGCGACGGCGCCCGCGGGCAGCAGGATGACGGCGGCCCGCCAGGCGCGGCGCTTGCGGCGTTTGATGCCGTGCGCGAGGAGGAGCAGCAGGACGCCGGCGCTGAGGGAGAGGGCGGCGGCGAAGGGGCCGAGCGCCCCGGGCAGCACCTCGGCGACGGTGTGCATCCGGCTGTGCCGGAAGCGGGGGAAGACGCCCGCGGCGATGTCGAGCAGGCCGACGACGGTGCAGGCGGTGCCGACGAGGGCCGGGACCGCCTCGGGGCGGGGGCCGCGCAGCAGGCGGCGCAGGGCGGCGGGGACGCGCCGGGGCGCGCCCGCCCGCGGGGTGCCGGGTCCTGGGGCGCCGGCAGGCCGCGCGGGCGTCGGCCGCGCAGACGCCGGCTTCGCCGGGTCCGGCTTCTTCGATGGTGAGGTGTCCCCGCCTGGCGTCGCTGACATCGCTTCCCGTGACCGTGGATGAGATCCTGCGCCCGGTCCCTCGGATCGTGCGGTCCGGGCGATGTGCGCCCTCTATGACGGGGCTTGGCGGGGGCCGGTTCCTCCGCAACCGGGAAATTCTCGGCGAAGGCGACGGGGTGGTTCCGGTTCCGCTTCGCCCTCCGGGGGTGGTTCAGGGGGCGGTCCGGTTCGGGACGGGGCCCGGTTCCGGTCCGCGCCTCCGGTCCCGGTCCGGTTCGGGACGGGGCCCGGTCCCGGTCCGGTTCCCGCTCGCGGCCCGGCCCGGTCCGTGCGGCTCCGGGCCCGGCCGGTCCGGCCCGGTTGATGCGGCCCGGCCCGGAACCGGTCAGTCCTTGGTGACGGACTCCAGCCGCACGTCCGCCCGCGCCACGTCCTGCGCGTCCGCGTCGATGGACCGGCGCAGGGCCGTGTGCAGACGGGCGGGGGTCAGCACCCCGAGGAAACGGTCCTCCGCCTCGGGGTCGACCACGGCGACCCAGCCCGCGTCGTGCTGGAGCATCGTGGAGAACGCCTGCTTGAGGGAGGCCCCGACCGGGAGCCGGGCGTCCATGCGGCGGGCGCGGTCGCGCACCGTGCCGGTGCCGCGGGCCTGTCCGGCGGAGATCCAGCCGTGCAGCCCGCCCTCGGCGTCCAGGACCACGGCCCAGCGGGCGTCGAGCGAGCGCGGCAGGGGGTCGTCCAGGCGCAGGACCGGGGGCTGTTCGAGGTCACCCTCCTCGACGGGGGTGACCGAGAGCCGCTTGAGGCCGCGGTCCGCGCCGACGAAGTCGGCCACATAGTCGGTGGCGGGGGCGCCGAGGACGGTGGCGGGGGCGTCGAACTGCTCGATGCGGCCGTCGCCGTAGACGGCGATCCGGTCGCCGAGCCGGACGGCCTCCTCGATGTCGTGGGTGACGAAGAGGATGGTCTTGCGCACCTGGGACTGGAGTTTCAGGAACTCGTTCTGCAGGTGCTCGCGCACCACCGGGTCGACCGCGCCGAAGGGTTCGTCCATCAGCAGCACGGGCGGGTCCGCGGCGAGGGCGCGGGCGACGCCGACGCGCTGGCGCTGGCCGCCGGAGAGCTGGTCGGGGTAGCGGTCGCCGTACACGGACGGGTCGAGGCCGACGAGTTCGAGGAGTTCGGCGGCGCGGGCCCGGGCCCCCGCGCGGCCGGTGCCGAGGAGGTGCGGGACGGTGGCGGTGTTGTCGAGGACCGTCTTGTGCGGGAAGAGGCCGACCTGCTGGATGACGTAGCCGATGCTGCGGCGGAGTTTCACCGGGTCGACTTCGGCGATGTCGCGTCCGTCGACGAATATGCGCCCCTCGGTCGGTTCTATGAGGCGGTTGACCATCTTCATGGTGGTGGTCTTGCCGCAGCCCGAGGGGCCGACCAGCGTGACCAGTTCGCCCTCGGCGACTTCGAAGGACAGGTCGTCGACAGCCGTGGTGCCGTCCGCGTACCGCTTGGTGACGTGCTCGAACCGGATCATGACTCCCCATTCTGACGGCAGTGCGGCGCTGGTGGACCGGTCGGCGTGTGAAGGCCGTGTTGCCGGACTGTGGTGGCCCTCGGCGATTGTCAGTGGCCGGGGTTAGGCTCGCAGGAGATCGCCGGACATGTGTTCGGCATGCGTCGGGAATTCCGGGGGGAGGTGGGGAGGGTGGCACTGCGACGGGCCGCGGACGGCTGTCTCGTGGCGAACGACTGGATCTGCGGCGAGTATCTGCGCAGCCGGAGCGAGGAGCTGACCGAGGCGACGGTCCAGCACGTCTGGATCACGGTCGTCTCGGTGCTGATCGGCCTCGCCGTCGCGCTGCCCCTCGCCCTGCTGGTGCGGGCCCGGCCGGGGTTCTCCGGCCCGGTGCTCGGGCTGACGACCCTGCTCTACACGATCCCGTCGCTGGCCATGTTCTCGCTGCTGCTGCCGCTGTTCGGGCTGTCGGCGGCGCTGGTGGTCACCGGACTGGTGCTCTACTCCCTCACCATCCTGGTGCGGAACATCCTGGCCGGTCTTGAGGCGGTGCCCGCCGAGGCGCGCGAGGCCGCCCGCGGCATGGGGTACGGCCCGGTGCGGCTGCTCGTCGAGGTCGAACTGCCGCTGGCACTGCCCGCGCTGATGGCCGGGGTGCGGATCGCCACGGTGTCGACGATCGCGCTCACCACGGTCGGCGCCCTGGTGGGCAAGGGCGGGCTCGGCAACCTCATCGACGACGGGCTCCAGACCACCTTCAAGGCACAGGTGCTGACCGCGTCCGTGCTGTGCGTGCTGCTGGCCGCCGTCGCGGATCTGCTGCTCCTGGGTGCGCAGCGGCTGCTCACCCCCTGGACCCGAATACGCGCGGTGGAGGCGAGGGCCCGATGAGCGTCCCGGCCGATGCGTGGACCTGGCTGACCACGGGCTCCAACTGGTCCGGGGACGGCGGGGCCTGGCAGCGGCTGGGGGAGCATGTCTTCGTCAGCGGCGTATCCCTGGTGGTGGCCTGCGCCATCGCGCTGCCCATAGCCCTGTGGCTGGGGCATCTGGGCAAGGGCGGCGCGCTCGCGGTCAACATCTCCAACGCGGGCCGGGCGATCCCGGTGTTCGCGGTGCTCGCCCTGTTCATGCTCACACCGCTGCGCAGCGCGGGCTATCTGCCGACGATCATCGCCCTGGTCCTCTTCGCCGTGCCGCCGCTGCTGACCAACGCGTACACCGGGATGCGGGAGGTGGACCGGGCGGTGGTGGAGGCCGCGCGGGGGATGGGCATGTCGGGGGGCCAGGTCTTCCTGCGGGTCGAACTGCCGCTGGCGTACCCGCTGCTGATGACCGGGCTGCGGTCGGCCGCCGTGCAGGTGGTCGCCACGGCGACGATCGCCTCGATGGTGGGGCAGGGGGGCCTGGGCCGGATCATCACGGCGGGGTTCAACACCTACGACACCGCGCAGGTGGTGGCGGGCGCGCTGCTGGCGGCGCTGCTCGCGCTGCTGGTGGAGGGGGTGCTGATCGCCGCGGACCGGGCCTTCGGCCCGCTGCGCCGGCGGGGCACCGGGGGCCGGGCGGGGCGGGCGCCCGCCGTGGCCCGCTGACGGACTGTTCGCTGTATTGGCCGCACGGCTGTATCGGTTGCACGGCTGTATCGATCGCATGGACGGAGAACCTGATGAGCAAGACCTCGCGCATCGCGGGCGCGGTACTCGGTGTGGTGGCCCTCGCGGGTTCTCTCACCGCGTGCGGCGGCGACAGCCTGGAGCAGCAGGAGGGCGGCGGTTCCGGGTCGGCCGGCTCGGGCGGCGGCAAGGGCACCCTGGTCGTCGGCGCCGCGGCCTTCACGGAGTCCAAGGTCCTCGCCGAGCTGTACGCGCAGCTTCTGAACGACGCCGGCTGGAAGACCTCGGTCACCACGGTCAAGAACCGCGAACTGTACGAACCGGCCCTGGAGAAGGGCGAGATAGACATCGTCCCGGAATACGCGGCGACGCTCGCCGAATTCCTCAACGCGAAGGTGAACGGCCCGAAGGCCCCCGAGGAGAAGCCCGTCGCCTCCAGTGATGTGGACGCCACGGTCAAGGGGCTGACCGCGCTCGCCGAGCCGCTCGGTCTGAAGGTGCTGGACGCGGGCGGCGCCGTCGACCAGAACGCCTTCGCCACCTCCCGTGAATTCGCCGAGAAGAACAAGCTCAAGACCCTTTCGGATCTCGGGAAGTCGAAGATCTCGGTGAAGATCGCGGCGGGCGACGAGTGCGAGGTGCGGCCGTTCTGCGCGCCCGGCCTGAAGAAGACGTACGGCATCGACGTCGCCGGTATCGACCCCAAGGGCGTGGGCACCCCGCAGGCCAAGCAGGCCGTGCAGGACGGGGAGGACCAGCTCGTCCTGACCACCACGACCGACGCCACCCTGGAGAGCTTCGACCTCGTTCTGCTGGAGGACGACAAGAAGCTCCAGAACGCGGACAACGTCCTGCCCGTCGTCAATGCGAAGGACGCCGGCGACAAGGAGATAGCCGAGGTCCTCGGGGGCCTGACCAAGGTCCTGACCACCGAGGACCTGGCCGGACTGAACCGCAAGGTCGACGCCGAGCGCGCCAAGCCGCAGGACGCGGCCCGGGAGTATCTCGTCGCCAAGGGGCTGATCAAGAAGTAAAAGGGGCCGTTCGAGAAGGAAGGGGACAGGCGGCCCGGCGGAGCCGGAGACGGTTTCCCGTTCTCGTCCAGAGATTTGCCAGGCCGACACCCCATTCCGCGCCTACGCACGGTAAATTTCGGGCCATGCCACGAGGACGCCACCGCCATTCCCCGCCCTTGCACAAGCTGCTGCCGCCCTCGGCGGTCGCCGGAGCGTCGGTGCTGTGCGCTGCCGGCGCGTGGCTGGCCGGGGACGCGGTGGTGCTGCGCCTGCTGGTCGCGGCCGCCGCCGGGGCCGCCGTCACCGGCGCGGTCCTGATGCGCAGCTGGGACCGGAGCGCGGGCCGCCGCGTCGCGGAGCTCACCCGCGCCCGGGCCAGCGACCAGTGGAAGACCGAGGAGCGCATAGCCGAACTCGAGGCGGACATCGACGAGTCGCGCGAGCTGCGCATGAAGCTGGACGCCAAGCTGCGGGCCAAGCGCGTCGAACTCGCCGGGCTGCGCGGGGAGCACGCCGCCCTGCTGCGCCGGTACGCGACCGCCGAGACCGAGCGGGCCAGCGCGCTGGAGGGCCGTCGGCAGCTCGCCATCGAGGCCGCCGCCCCCGCCCGGGAGCTGACCGCCGGGTCCGCGCCGACGGCGTCCCTGTTCGCCCGTGCGGCCGAGGCCCTGCGGGACCTCCCGCGCAACGCCGCGGCCCAGGAGGCCCGGCGCACCGTCGAGGAGGCACGCGCCCGTGACCTCGCCGAGCGGTCCCGGGAGGCGGAGGAGCCCCAGGGGAAGCACGCGGCGGGCACCGGGGCCGAGGAGCGCGTCCGCCCGGCGTCCGCCCTCCCCGCCCGGCGGCCCGTCCCGGCGGCCTCGGCCATCGTCCCCTACGGCGCGCAGCGTTCCCGGGTGAAGCGCCCCGAGGGCGGTTTCGACTTCTTCGGCACGGGCGGCGCGGACGGTGCGGCCGGTGCCGCGTCCGGCGCCCCGGCGGAGGCCGCCGACGCGGCGCCCGCGGAGCAGCCCACCCGGGCCCGCCGTGCCCCGGAGGCCCTGCCCGCCGCACGCCCCGAGCCGAAGGCCATCGAGGCGGTGCAGGACGAGGACCTGGCCGACGTGGTGGGCGAGGAGACCCTCGCCGCGGTGCGTGCCAAGGACTCCCGCGCGGTCGGCAAGGTCATCGACCTGACCGCGCACGACGAGACGGAGCAGCTGGACGTGGCCCGGCTGCGCAACGCGGTCTCGTGACGGGAGCTGCGGTCCGGGCGCCCGGTCTAGGAGGTGTCCGGTGGATCTTGGCCGGGGCCACGACGCCTGGCACGGCACCTCGCCGCGTTGCCGCAATGCCTGAATAGCTCCGCTATGAAGGCCTCCCGGCGCCTTGCGATCCACCGCACCAGACGCCGCGTCCTGTCCGGCCCTGATCCGCCGGACACCTCCTCGTGCCGCCGCCCGGCCCGCGGCACCGGCAGTGGTGGACGGATCACCGGACGGGCGCCCCGCGGGGCGCCCGCGTCATTTGTCGATGTCGCCGACGACGAAGAAGAGCGACCCCAGGATGGCCACCATGTCGGCGACCAGGGTCCCCGGCAGCAGCACCGTCAGCGCCTGGATGTTGTTGTACGAGGCCGAGCGCAGCTTCAGCCGGTACGGGGTCTTCTCGCCCTTGGAGACCAGGTAGTAGCCGTTGATCCCGAGCGGGTTCTCGGTCCACGCGTAGGTGTGCCCCTCGGGCGCCTTGAGCACCTTGGGCAGCCGCTGGTTGACCGGTCCGGGCGGCAGGGCGGCGATCCGGTCCAGGCACGCGTCCGCCAGGTCCAGGGCGTTGTGCGTCTGCTCCAGCAGCACCTCGAACCGGGCCAGGCAGTCCCCCTCGGACCGGGTGACGACCTTCAGGGTGTCCCGCAGCTCCCCGTACGCGAGGTACGGCTCGTCCCGCCGAAGATCGAAGTCGACGCCCGAGGCGCGCGCCACCGGGCCGCTCACCCCGTACGCGTGCACCGCCTCCGGCGCCAGCACGCCGACGCCCCGGGTGCGGCCCCGGAAGATCTCGTTCCCGAGGACCAGCCGGTCGTAGACGTCCATCCGCGAGCGGACGTCGGCGACGGTGGCGCGGGTACGGCCGAGCCAGCCGGCGGGCAGGTCCTCCTTGAGGCCCCCGACCCGGTTGAACATGTAGTGCATCCGCCCGCCGGAGATCTCCTCCATGACGTGCTGGAGCTCCTCCCGTTCCCGGAAGGCGTGGAACACCGGGGTGATACCGCCGAGTTCGAGGGGGTAGGACCCCAGGAACATCAGGTGGTTGAGCACGCGGTTCAGCTCGGCGAGGAGGGTGCGCGTCCACACCGCCCGCTCCGGGACCTCCATGCCGAGCATCCGCTCGACGGCCATGACCACGCCCAGCTCGTTGGAGAACGCGGACAGCCAGTCGTGGCGGTTGGCCAGCATCACGATCTGGCGGTAGTCGCGCGCCTCGAAGAGCTTCTCGGCGCCGCGGTGCATGTATCCGACGACCGGTTCGGCGTGCCGGATCCGCTCGCCGTCCAGAACGAGCCGCAGGCGCAGCACCCCGTGTGTGGAGGGGTGCTGGGGGCCGATGTTGAGCACCATGTCCGTGCTCTCCGCCGCACCGCCGATGCCGACCGTGGTCTCCGTCATACGGCCCAGTCTGTCAGAGCACGGTAGCCCGGACGTATCCCGGCCGGAGCCCGCCGCCGGGTGCCACGGGCCGCGTCAGCCACCGTCAGCCACCGGAACCGGAGCCCGCCGCCGGGGCCCACCGGCCGGGTCAGCCACCGGGACCGGAACCGGGGCCGCCGGGCCCCGCCGGCTGCATCAGCCACAGGAAGTCGCCGAGACCGCCCCGGGCCGTCAGCTCCGCCGCCTCGCCCGCGCGGGCCAGCGCCCGGACGTACCCGGCCGGGTCGGCCGAGGCGAGGGAGAGCGGGGGCCGCTCGCCCGTCACCCCCAGCTCCCGCAGCGCCTCCCGCTGGGTCACCAGCCGCGCGCCCGGGCCCGCGCAGGAGTCCAGGGCGACATGCGCCGTGAGGTCGCACGTCCCGTCCGGGACCGGGCGCACCTCGCGGCCGTCCCGGAACCCGGTCAGCGTGCCGAACGGGGGCCGCGCGACGGCGGTGTGCGCGTAGTCCACGGCCACCGCCAGCCCGGCCGCCAGGGACCCGGCCGCCCGGGCCCACGCCTCGTCGCGCGGCCGGCCGATCTCCGCCCGCGACCCCGGACCGGCCGGCGGCCACCAGCGGTCCAGCCAGGCCGCGTCCGCCCCGTCGACCTCCCCGCCCAGGCGCTCCTCGCCGTCCCGGTCCACCAGCACGCGCCGGCGCCGGCCGTCCTCGTCGACCTCGGCGACGTCCACGGGCACGTTGTCCAGCCACTCGTTCGCGAAGAGGAGCCCGCTCCCGCCGCGGGGGATCTCCGTGTGCCAGGCGATCCGCGGGTCGAGCCCGCCCGGGCGGGCGGCCCGCTCCACGGCGTGGGCGCGCACCCGGAAGCCGGGCGGCAGCGCGGCGAGCACCCCGGTGAGCAGTTCGCCCCGCCCGGCGCCGACGTCGATCAGGGCGGGCTCGTCGAGGCCGTGCTCCCCGGCGGTCGCGACCAGCAGCCGGGCGACGGCGGAGGCGAAGAGTCCGGAGCCCTGCCGCGAGACGTGGACGGAGGTCCGGAAGTGTCCGGCGGGTCCTTCGGGCCGGTGGTAGAAGCCTCCGGGCCCGTACAGCGCGGCCTCCGCCGCGGCCCGCCAGCCGGCCGTCCCGTCCGTCGCATGCATCACGCACACAGTCTCCACCTTGGGGAGTACGCGTCCGAGAGACGGATCGCCCCTCCGGTTGACTCCGGCACCTATCCGCTGTCCCTACGCTTGGTTGCGTGCAGCGCCTCTACGACTTCATCCGCAGACACCCGACGGGCACCGACACCTTCTGGGCCGTCGCGCTCCTCGGGTTCACCCTGCTGTCGGTGGTCGGGGGACCGGATGCCACCACCGGCGACCGGTGGGCCGCCGCCGGGATCGCCGCGCTGCTGAGCACCGTCGTGGCCCTGCGCCGCCGGATGCCGGAGCGGATGCTGGTGCTCACCGCCGTGCTGGGTGTGGCCCAACTGGTGCTGGACATCGAGGTGATGCCGGCCGACTTCGCGATGCTGGTGATCATCTACACCGTGGCGGCGCACGGCGGGCCGCGCTGGGCGTCCCGGCTGGCCCTGGTCGGCGGGATCTGCGCGGCGCCGCTGGCGCAGATCCGCTGGACGCTGGAGGAGACCGGCCGCGGGGGCCAGGTCTTCTTCGCCATCGTGATGAGCGTGCCGTTCGTGCTCGCCTGGGTCCTCGGCGACTCGATACGCACCCGGCGGGCCTACTTCGCCCAGCTGGAGGAGCGTGCCACCCGGCTGGAGAAGGAGCGCGAGGCGCAGGCGAAGGTCGCGGTGGCGGCCGAGCGCGCCCGGATCGCCCGGGAGCTGCACGACGTCGTCGCGCACAACGTGTCCGTCATGGTCGTCCAGGCCGACGGCGCCGCCTATGTCCTGGACGCCGCCCCCGACCAGGCCAAGCAGGCCCTGGAGACCATTTCCAGTACCGGCCGCCAGGCCCTCGCCGAGATGCGCCGCCTGCTGGGCGTGCTGCGCACCGGCGACGGCCCGGAGAACGGGGAGTACGTCCCCCAGCCCGACGTACGGCAGATCGAGGACCTGGTCGAGAAGGTCCGCGAGGCCGGTCTCGCGGTCGACTTCCGGGTCGAGGGGACACCGCGTCCGCTGCCGAGCGGGGTGGAGCTCACCGCCTACCGCATCGTGCAGGAGGCGCTGACCAACACCCGCAAGCACGGCGGCCCGGAGGCGGGCGTCAGCGTCCGGCTCGTCTACTTCGACGACGGGCTGGGCCTGCTGGTCGAGGACGACGGCCGCGGCTCCTCGCACGAGCTGTACGAGGACGGCGGCGCGGACGGCCGCGGCCACGGCCTCATCGGCATGCGGGAGCGGGTGGGCATGGTCGGCGGCACCCTGGACGCGGGGCCGCGGCCGGGCGGAGGCTTCCGTATCAGCGCCCTGCTGCCCCTGAAACCCGCGAACTGACCCCGCCCGGCCGCGCGGGCACCGCTCGCCCCCGAACCGAGAGAACGAGGACCGACCGTGATGTCCATCCGTGTGATGCTCGTCGACGACCAGGTGCTGCTGCGCACCGGCTTCCGCATGGTGCTCGCCGCCCAGCCGGACATGGAGGTCGTCGCCGAGGCCGGTGACGGCGCCGAGGCCATCGAGATCCTGCGCTCCACCGCGGTGGACGTGGTGCTGATGGACGTCCGCATGCCCCGGCTGGACGGGGTGGAGGCCACCCGCCGGATCTGTGCCGCGCCCAACCCGCCGAAGGTCCTCATCCTGACCACCTTCGACCTCGACGAGTACGCGTTCTCCGGGCTCAAGGCGGGCGCCAGCGGCTTCATGCTCAAGGACGTGCCGCCGGGCGAGCTGCTCGGCGCGATCCGGTCCGTGCACAGCGGCGACGCGGTCGTCGCGCCGTCCACCACCCGCCGGCTGCTGGACCGCTTCTCGCCGATGCTGCCCAGCTCGGGCCAGGAACCGGAGCACAAGGAACTGAGCCGGCTGACCGAGCGGGAGCGCGAGGTGATGCTCCTCGTCGCCCAGGGCCTGTCGAACGGCGAGATCGCGGCCCGGCTGGTGCTCTCGGAGGCCACGGTGAAGACCCATGTGGGCCGCATCCTCACCAAGCTCTCCCTGCGCGACCGCGTCCAGGTGGTCGTCCTCGCGTACGAGACCGGGCTGGTCCGGGCGGGCGGCGGCGGGGCGCGCTGAGCCCTCGCCGGGGGTGTCTCAGCGCAGGACGGTCTCCAGGAAGTCGCTGCCGATCCGCGCGACGGCGGTCACGTCCAGCTGATGGAGCACATAGCGGCCCCGGCGGCGGGTGGTCACCAGGCTCGCCTTCTTCAGTACGGACACGTGCCGGGACACCTCGGGCGCGGTGATGCCGCAGGTCTCCGCCAGCTCGCTGGTGGTGTACGCGGCGCGGGCGAGGTGGCGGCAGAGCCGCATCCGCATCGGGTGCGCCAGCGCCTCCATCCGCAGCTGGAGCAGCTCCACCTGGCCCGGCTCCGGCACCCCCGGTGAGGCGACCGGGTAGTGGATCACCGGACGCCAGCCCGGGGCGTGCAGCACCATCAGATGCGGCCAGCCGAACGCGGACGGGACGAGGGTGAGACCGGCCCCGGCGGCCGGGTCCACGGCCGTGGCCCGGGCCTGGGACAGCTTGTCCACGCTCAGCACGGTGTGCGCCTCGTCCACGGTGAGCGCGGGGGAGACGGCGTGCAGGGTCTCGGTGAGGCCCTTGCGGCGCAGCAGCTCCGTCTTGTGGCGGGCGTCCGCGGTGAGCTGGGGCGAGACGCGCCGCCAGGTGTCGGCGAAGAACGCCTCGTCGCAGTCCTCGCACAGACGGCGGACCCAGGCGCGGACGGCCGGCGGGTCGTCCAGGAGCCGCCGGGTGAAGTCCACCTGGCGCGGCCCCCGGGTCGCGGCCAGGTCCAGCGCCCGGTCCCGGCGCACCGGGTCGCTCAGCGGGGACGGCCCGCCGTTCGCGTACGCGGCCGCGCAGGTGAACTCCAGCGCGGCGGAGACGAAGCGCTCGTCGTCGAGCCGGTCCAGGAGGTCCAGGTCCTCGGCGAGGGTGGCGCCGGGGCGGTCGACCCCCGCGAGCCCCGCGAACGGCAGGAACACGTCCGAGAACGTGGTCCGCCACAGGAAGTCCGCCTCGTGCATCCGGTCGGCGAGGTCCGGCTTGAGCGCGGCGGCGGTGGCCGTGGCCCAGCCGTGCAGCCCGGGGTGGTGCCCGGCCTCGTCCAGCGCGTGCAGCGCGACGCCCAGTTCGGCCAGGGGGGACACGTCGAAGACGATCCGCTCGGGAGGCAGCCCCGCGATCTCGATGTTCACACTCACGCCGTCCATGGTGCGGGTCGCGGCGCGGCGGCCGGGCGCCGTTTGACGATGCCCGTCAATCGGGACGACGCGGCGGGGCGGGCGGGCGCAGCGTGAGGGGCGTGAACGCGACGCAGCAGCACCTCCTCGACACCTACCGCGCGACCCGCACGGGCACCCCGCCGCCCCCGCCCCCGGGCCGCCACGACGCGCGGACCCTGCGGGAACGGTGGTCCGCGGCGCGCGGTCCGCGCCCGCGCGCTACCCGGGAGCACGGCCGTTCCGCGTCGGCCGCCGGGACCGCGGCTGAGCGCGGGCGGGCTGCGGCCTGCCCGGCCGGAGCCGTGCCCCGCCCGGGCCGGGCGCGTTCGTCCACGGCTCGCCCGGCCGTCAGGGCAGGCGGCGGACGAAGTCCGTGACGGCCTCGCGGACGTCCCGGGACGTCCACTCCAGGCCCTCCGCCGCCACCGTCACCTCGGTCGCGGAGATCCCCGGCGGCCTGCCGTCCGAGAGCCAGCGGCGGAACAGCGTGACACCCGTCTCCTCGGACTGCGCCAGGGCCGCCGCGTCCAGTACCTCGCTGTCGTACGGGAGCCACACCTGGAACTGGTGGGTCGCCGGAACGCGCGGGTGGACGCGGGACCACGGCACGCCCGCCTCCCGCAGGCCCTCCTCGATCGCGGCCGCGACCACCCGCGCGTGCGCGACGTACGAGGGGAGCCGGGGCAGTTCGCGCTCCAGCCCGACCAGCGCCGACAGCACGGCCGGGTACTGCTGGAAGAGCCGGCCGCCGTACCGGTGCCGCCAGGCCCGTGCCTCGTCCACCAGGGACCGCGGCCCGGCCAGGGCCGCGCCCGAGAGGCCGCCGAGGGACTTGTAGAAGGAGACGTACACGCTGTCCGCGAGGCCCGCGATCTCGGCGAGGGGGCGGCCGAAGTGCGCGGCGCACTCCCACAGCCGCGCGCCGTCGAAGTGCACCACCGCGTCCCGTTCCCGGGCCGCCGCCACGACGTCGACCAGCTCGTCCCACTCCGGCAGGACGAACCCGGCGTCGCGCAGCGGGAGTTCCAGCATCAGTGCGCCGAACGGCTCCTCGCAGTCGCGCACTTCCCCGGCGGTGGGCAGCCGCGGCGCGTCGGTGGGGTGGACGGTGCGCAGACCGCTCACCGAGGACAGGGCGGAGCGCTCGTGCACCTCCGGGTGGGCCAGCGGGTGCAGGGCCACCACCGGATCGCCGGTCCGGCCGGCCCAGCAGCGGAGCGCGACCTGCTGGGCCATGGTCCCGGTGGGGAACCAGACCGCGGCGGGGAAGCCGAGCAGCTCGGCGGTACGCCGTTCCAGCTCGGCCACGAGGCCGTCGCCGTAGAGGTCCACCGGCTCGTCCGGGGCGCAGACGGCGTCGGCGGCCTCGGTGAGGGCGGCCAGGCCCTGGCGGACGGTGCGTTCGACGGAGGTGCGGCACAGGACACGGCGGGAGGCCCGCCAGGCGGCGGTCCGGCGCCGCCGGTCGGCCTCGGGGTCGGGGTCGGGGTCGGCCTCGGGGTCCGGGTCGGTGTCGGCCTCGGTGTCCGTGTCCGTGTCCGTGTCCGGGGCGAGGCCGGGGCCGGGGCCGGGGGCCGGTCCGGGGTCCGCGCCGGCCGCCGGTTCGTCCGGTCCGGCGGCGGGAGGTTCCTCGGGGTGGTCCTCCGGCGCGGCCCCGTCCTCCTCCGCCGTGGCGGTGCCACCCCCGGCACGCGGCCCGGAACCGAATCCGGAACCGCCGTCGCCGGCGCGGCCGCCCGGCCCCTCGCCGTAGGCGTCCTGCCGGTGGTCCGGCCCGTGGGCTGTCTGTTGTTGCTTCGTATCCGTCACGGTCCGATCATCGCCCACAGCCTGTGGACAACTTTCCGGGGCGCGGCGGGCGCTGGCGTAGCATCGTGCACGAGAAATCGTCCGGTACCCGTCGCGGACTGGAACGGAAGGCACCCGCGCGTGAACGCCACACCACCACAGGAACCGCTCGACCCACGGGACCGCCCCGCCCGGCTCACCGTGGGTGTGGTCGGCGCCGGGCGCGTCGGCCCCGCCCTGGCCGCCTCCCTGGCGCTGGCCGGACACCGCCCGGTCGCGGTCTCCGGGGTGTCGGACGCCTCCCGCCGCCGGGCCGCCGCCCTGCTGCCGGACGTTCCGCTGCTGCCGCCGGCGGAGGTCCTCGACCGGGCGGAGCTGGTGCTGCTGACCGTGCCCGACGACGCCCTCCCGGGCCTGGTCGACGGGCTGGTCAAGGCCGGGTCCGTGCGGCCCGGACATCTGCTGGCGCACACCTCGGGCCGCTTCGGCGCGCGGGTGCTCGACCCGGCGACGCGGGTGGGCGCGCTGCCGCTCGCGCTGCACCCGGCGATGACCTTCACCGGCACGGCCGTGGACGTGCAGCGGCTCGCGGGCTGCTCCTTCGGCGTGACCGCGCCCGAGGAGCTGCGCCTCGCCGCCGAGGCGCTGGTCATCGAGATGGGCGGCGAGCCCGAGTGGATCGAGGAGGAGGCCCGCCCGCTGTACCACGCGGCGCTGGCCCTCGGCGCGAACCACCTGGTCACGCTGGTCGCGCAGTCGATGGAGCTGCTGCGCACGGCAGGGGTGTCCGCCCCCGACCGGATGCTCGGCCCCCTGCTCGGCGCGGCCCTGGACAACGCCCTGCGCTCGGGCGACGCGGCCCTCACCGGCCCGGTGGCCCGGGGCGATGCGGGCACGGTCGCCGCGCACGTCGCCGAGCTGCGCACCCACGCGCCCGGCGCCGTCGCCGGATACCTGGCCATGGCCCGGACGACCGCGGACCGGGCGCTGGCCCACGGCCTGCTCAAGCCGGAGCTCGCCGAAGACCTGCTGGGCGTCCTCGCGGAGGGGGACCCGAGATGAGCCGCACCACCGAGCCCGGCACGACTCCCGGTCCCGGCACGACTCCCGGTCCCGGCACGACTCCCGGTCCCGGCACGACCCCCGGTCCCGGCACGACCCCCGGTCCCGGCACGACCCCCGGTCCCGGCACGACCCCCGGTCCCGGCACCACCCCGGGCCCCGGCACCACCCCGGCCGCGGGCCCCGCCCCCGCCCCGCAAGCCGCGCCCGCCCCGGCCGACGGCGCCCCCGGCCGGGCCGCCGCCGACGCCCACGGCATCCTGCTCCTCCCCACCCGTGGCGAGCTGCGCCGCGCCCTCGCCGCCCGCGCCGCCCGCACCGGCCAGGCGTCCGCCGCCCCCGGCCGGACCGCCGTCGTGATGACGATGGGCGCCCTGCACGACGGCCACGCCGGCCTGGTCCGCGCCGCCCGCGCCCGCGTCGGCGCGGACGGCTTCGTCGTCGTCACCGTCTTCGTCAACCCGCTCCAGTTCGGCGCGGGCGAGGACCTGGACCGCTACCCCCGCACCCTGGACGCCGATCTGCGCACCGCCGCCGCGGCCGGCGCCGACGCCGTCTTCGCCCCCTCCGTCGACGAGGTGTACCCGGGCGGGGACCCGCAGGTGCGCATCACCGCCGGCCCGATGGGCACCCTGCTGGAGGGCCGGACCCGGCCCGGCCACTTCGACGGGATGCTCACCGTGGTCGCCAAACTGCTCCATCTCACCGCGCCCGACGTGGCCCTCTTCGGCCAGAAGGACGCCCAGCAGCTCGCCCTGATCCGCCGTATGGTCCGCGACCTGAACTTCCCCGTGGAGATCGTCGGCGTCCCCACCGTGCGCGAGGAGAGCGGCCTCGCCCTCTCCAGCCGCAACCAGTACCTCTCCCCGGCCGAGCGCACCACCGCCCTCGCGCTCTCCCGGGCCCTGTTCGCCGCCCGCGACCGCCTCGCGGCCCAGCACGCGCTGCACGCCCGCGCCGAGGCCGTCCCCGCCGCCCCCTCCCGGGCCGCCGCCCTGTCCGCCATGGGCGAGGCCCGGGCCGCGGCCGACGCCCACGCGGTCGCCCGCTCCGTCCCGCCCGGCGGCGCCCACGCGGTGCGCGACGCCGCCCGCGCCGTCCTCGCCGAGGCCGCCGCCGCGGCCCCGCCCCTGGAGCTGGACTACCTCGCCCTCGTCGACCCCGCCACCTTCACCGAGGTGGCCGACGACCACGCCGGCGAGGCGGTCCTCGCCGTCGCCGCCCGGGTCGGCACCACCCGCCTGATCGACAACATCCCCCTGACCTTCGGAGGCCGGCAGTGACCGGTATACGGCCCACCGCGCCCGCCGGCAGCCCGCCCGCGCCCGCCGCCCGCGCCGACGGGCCCGCCCCGGGCCCCACCGCGCCCGCCGCCCGTCTCACCGCGCCCGCCCCCGGCTGGGCGATCGAGGCCGACGTCGTGGTGGTCGGCTCCGGCGTCGCCGGTCTGACCGCCGCGCTGCGCTGCGCCGCCCGCGGCCTGAGCACCGTCGTGGTGACCAAGGCCCGTCTCGACGACGGCTCCACCCGCTGGGCGCAGGGCGGTATCGCCGCCGCCCTCGGCGAGGGCGACACCCCCGCCCAGCACCTGGACGACACCCTCGTCGCCGGCGCCGGCCTCTGCGACGAGGAGGCGGTGCTCGCCCTGGTCACCGAGGGCCCCGGAGCGGTCCGCCGGCTGATCGAGACGGGCGCCCGCTTCGACACCGACCCCGCCTCCGGCGAGATAGAACTGACCCGGGAGGGCGGCCACCACCGCCGCCGCATCGCCCACGCGGGCGGCGACGCGACCGGCGCCGAGATCTCCCGGGCCCTGGTCGACGCGGTCCGCTCCCAGGGCCTGCGCACCGTCGAGAACGCCCTGGTGCTGGACCTGCTGACCGACGCCGAGGGCCGCACCGCGGGCCTCACCCTGCACGTCATGGGCGAGGGCCAGCACGACGGCGTCGGCGCCGTCCACGCCCCCGTGGTGGTCCTCGCCACCGGCGGCATGGGCCAGGTCTTCTCCGCCACCACCAACCCCCCGGTCTCCACCGGCGACGGCGTGGCCCTCGCCCTGCGCGCCGGTGCCGAGGTCTCCGACCTGGAGTTCGTCCAGTTCCACCCCACCGTGCTCTTCCTCGGCGCGGGCAGCGAGGGCCAGCAGCCCCTGGTCTCCGAGGCGGTCCGCGGCGAGGGCGCCCATCTGGTCGACGCCGACGGCGTCCGCTTCATGCTCGGGCAGCACGAGCTTGCCGAACTCGCCCCGCGCGACATCGTCGCCAAGGCGATCACGCGCCGGATGCAGGAGCAGGGCACCGAGCACATGTACCTGGACGCGCGGCACTTCGGCGCGGCGATGTGGGAGCAGCGCTTCCCCACCATCCTCGCCGCCTGCCGGGCCCACGGCATCGACCCGGTCACCGAGCCGATCCCGGTCGCCCCGGCCGCCCACTACGCCTCCGGCGGCGTCCGCACCGATCTGCACGGCCGCACCACCGTCCCCGGCCTCTACGCCTGCGGCGAGGTCGCCTGCACCGGCGTGCACGGCGCCAACCGGCTGGCCTCCAACTCCCTGCTGGAGGGCCTGGTCTTCGCCGAGCGGATCGCGGCCGACGTGGCCGAGCGCCCGGCGAGCGGCCCGCCCGTGGAGGGCGGCGAGCGGGTCCCCCTGCTCGCCCCCGAGGCCCGCCGCGAGATCCAGCGCATCATGACCCACGGCGCCGGGGTGATCCGCACGGCCACCAGCCTGGACGACGCGGCGGACGCCCTCGAAGCCCTCTCGCTCGACGCGGCGCACGACGCCGACGAGGCCAAGCCCGCCGAGCCCGGCGTGCACTCCTGGGAGGCCACCAACCTCCTGCTCGTCTCCCGGGTCCTGGTCGACGCGGCCCGGGAGCGCACCGAGACCCGCGGCTGCCACTGGCGCGAGGACCACCCCGACCGCGACGACGCCGACTGGCGCCGCCATCTGGTCGCCCGGCTCACCCCGGACCGGAGGCTCGTCGTGCGCCGCACCGCCTCCGCCGCGTTCCCGCCCGTGACGCCCACCACCCGCACACCGACCGACGCCCCCAGGGAGCCGCAACCGTGACCACGCCAGAAGAACGTCCGGAGCCCGTGGACGTCCCGCTCATCCAGATCGGCGCCCCCGCCGGGACGGGCTGCGGCGACGGCTGCGGCTGCGGCGGCGACGAGACCTACGAGAGCGGCCTCGACCCGGCCCTCGCCGAGCTGCTGGCCGCCGCCGGTCTCGACCCCGTGCAGGTCGAGGACATCGCCCATCTCGCCATCGAGGAGGACCTCGACGGCGGTGTGGACGTGACCAGCGTGGCGACCGTCCCCCAGGACGCCGTCGCCACCGGTGACTTCACCGCCCGCGAGGCGGGCACGGTCGCGGGCCTGCGGGTCGCCGAGGCGATCCTGTCGATCGTGTGCACCGCCGAGTTCGAGGTGGAGCGGCACGTCGAGGACGGCGACCGGGTCGAGGCGGGCCAGAAGCTGCTCTCCGTCACCGCCGGCACCCGTGAGCTGCTCACCGGCGAGCGCAGCGCCCTGAACCTGCTCTGCCGCCTCTCCGGCATCGCCACCGCCACCCGGGCCTGGGCGGACGCCCTGGAGGGCACCGGCGCGCGGGTCCGCGACACCCGCAAGACCACCGTCGGTCTGCGGGCCCTGGAGAAGTACGCGGTGCGCTGCGGCGGCGGAGTCAACCACCGGATGTCCCTCTCCGACGCGGCCCTGGTCAAGGACAACCACGTGGTGGCGGCGGGCGGTGTGGCCGAGGCGTTCAAGGCCGTGCGCGACCGTTTCCCGGACCTGCCGATCGAGGTCGAGGTGGACACCCTGCACCAGGTCCGCGAGGTCCTGGACGCGGGCGCCGACCTGATCCTGCTGGACAACTTCACCCCGGCCGAGACCGAGGAGGCGGTCACCCTCACCGCCGGCCGCGCGATCCTGGAGTCCTCCGGCCGCCTCACCCTGGACAACGCGCGGGCGTACGCGGAGACGGGCGTGGACTACCTCGCGGTCGGCGGACTGACCCACTCCTCGCCGATCCTGGACATCGGTCTCGACCTGCGCGAGGTCGAGTCCTGATGCTGCTCACCATCGACGTCGGCAACACGCACACCGTCCTGGGCCTCTTCGACGGCGAGGAGATCGTCGAGCACTGGCGGATCTCCACGGACGCCCGCCGCACGGCCGACGAGCTGGCGGTCCTCCTCCAGGGGCTGATGGGCATGCACCCGCTCCTCGGGGTCGAGCTGGGCGACGGCATCGAGGGCATCGCGATCTGCTCGACCGTCCCCTCGGTCCTGCACGAGCTGCGCGAGGTGACCCGCCGCTACTACGGCGACGTCCCGGCCGTCCTGGTGGAGCCCGGCATCAAGACCGGCGTCCCGGTCCTGACCGACCACCCCAAGGAGGTCGGCGCCGACCGGATCATCAACGCGGCGGCCGCCGTCGAGCTGTACGGCGGTCCGGCCGTGGTCGTCGACTTCGGCACCGCGACCACCTTCGACGCGGTCAGCGCCCGCGGGGAGTACGTGGGCGGGGTGATCGCCCCCGGTATCGAGATCTCGGTCGAGGCCCTGGGCGTCAAGGGCGCCCAGCTCCGCAAGATCGAGGTGGTCCGCCCCCGCAGCGTGATCGGCAAGAACACCGTGGAGGCGATGCAGGCGGGCATCGTCTACGGCTTCGCCGGCCAGGTCGACGGCGTGGTCCAGCGGATGAAGCGCGAACTCGCGGACGACCCGGACGATGTGACGGTGATCGCCACCGGCGGGCTGGCGCCCATGGTGCTGGGCGAGTCCTCCGCGATCGACGAGCACGAGCCGTGGCTCACCCTGATCGGCCTGCGCCTGGTCTACGAGCGCAATATCGCGCGCATGTGACCCGGCACGCCGGTCGCCGCCCGTCCGGCGCACCGCCGCCCCACGGCCCCGGTCCCGGCCGGGGCCGTTCCCGTACGGCGGCCTCCGGGGTGCGCGCGGGACCGGACCGTGCACGCAACGCCCCCTTTCGTACCATTAAGCGACATTTGGTCGGTCGGCTCGTATGGTCGGCCCATGCCCACGCCATACGGACCCCACGGCGGCATGGCCTTCGGCGCGGACGAGCTGCGTGTGCTCCGACGCGCCCTGGCCGCCGCCCTCCATCCCGTCCCGCTCGCCGACGAGGACGTCCGGGAGTGCCTGCGACTGGCCGACTCCGTGGACGAGGCGGTGCACGAGGCCGGCCGGCTGCGTGCCTTCCTCGTCAGCGATCTCGGCCGCTACCGACGCGCTCTGCCCGGCTCGGCCGCCGGCTATCTGGACCTCCTCCAGGAGGCCCTGGGGGCCGGTTACGAACCGCGTGCCGACGACCTCGCCGCCCTGCGGGCGCTGAGCGGCAACCCGGTCGCCGCCGCCGTGCTGCGGCGCTGCCTGGACGTCACCGGGCAGTCCGTCCGGGCCCGTCTCGGACAGCAGGCGCCCCTCACCGCGCGCGTCCCCGCCCCGGCGGCGGAACCGGCTCCCACGGCGGAACCGGCCGCCGCGCCGGCCGTGCGCCGCGTCCGGCTCCACGCCCTGCCCGGCGGACGCGCGGCCGACGAGCCGAAGCCCGCCCCGCAGCAGCCCCGGCCCCGGCCGCCCGCCCCCGAGGAGAAGCCGGTGCCGAAACCCTCGGAGGTCTTCCCGCCACGCCGGAAGCCGGCGCCCCCGCCGGAGCGCCACGCCGCCGGATAGCTACTCTGGTCGGCATGGACTACGTTTCCGCGCTTCTGCCCCCCGTGGTGATGGCCGCCTTCTTCATCACCCTCGTGGTGACGATCGTCAAGAGCCAGGGCGGCCCGAACAAGGCCAAGGAGGACGCGGCCGTCGACGCCGCGCTGAGCCGCGCCGAAGCGACGCGGCAGGCCGGCACCGACGCCTGAGCGCACGACCACCGAGGACGTACGGCACGCTTCGTGCCGTACGTCCTTCGTGTTACGTCAATGGGGTTCCGGGGTGGTTTCTCCCACTATGGTGGCCGTGTGCCCCGTCAATTGGGAGAGCTCGAAGACGCCGTCATGACCCGCGTCTGGCAATGGAACCGGCCGGTCACGGTGCGGGAGGTCCTGGAAGACCTCCAGCAGGAACGCTCCATCGCCTACACGACCGTCATGACGGTAATGGACAATCTCCATCAGAAGGGCTGGGTGCGCCGGGAAGTCGACGGGCGCGCCTATCGGTATACGGCGGTCTCCACCCGCGCCGCCTACGCCGCCGCACTGATGAACGAGGCCTGGTCCCAGAGTGACAACCCCGCGGCGGCACTCGTCGCCTTCTTCGGCATGATGTCGCCGGAACAGCGGGACTCCCTGCAAGCCGCGATGCGCATCGTCCAGGGCGCCGAGGGCGGGGACCGGGCGGACGGCCCGGGGCGATAGCGTCACCCCATGGCTTATCCCGCAGCAAATGCCGTCACCGTGCGGCGGGCCCGGACCAGCGATGTCCCCGATGTCCGCCGCCTCGTCGATCCGTACGTGAGTGAAGGCATCCTGCTCGACAAAGCCACCGTCACCCTTTACGAGGCCATCCAGGAGTTCTGGGTCGCGGAACACGACGCGGACGGCCGTGTTGTCGGATGCGGCGCTCTCCATGTCATGTGGGAAGACCTCGCGGAAGTCCGCACACTCGCGGTCGATCCCGAGTTCCGGGGCCACGGGGTGGGACACCTTGTGCTCGGCGAGCTGCTGCGGACCGCGCGCTGGCTCGGGGTGCGCCGGGTTTTCTGTCTCACCTTCGAGGTGGACTTCTTCGAGAAGCACGGCTTCACCGAGATCGGGGAGTCCCAGACTCCGGTGGACACCGATGTCTACGCGGAGCTGCTGCGTTCCTATGACGAGGGAGTCGCGGAGTTCCTGGGTCTCGAACGAGTGAAGCCGAACACCTTGGGCAACAGTCGGATGCTTCTGCACCTGTGAGGCCGGCGGTACGGGGAGCCCCGGGTCGTGTGCGGGGATCGCGTGAAGCCGGGATCCCTATGTCCGAATCGCGCACGTTTCCCGTGTTCTCGGGGTTCTGAACCTCTGCCAGGGGTTTGTGTTTTCCAGGGAAAAGCGGTTTCCTTTCCGCGTACCGCATTTTTCGATGAAAGGAAATCCGGTGGCACAGAAGGTTCAGGTCCTTCTTGTCGACGACCTCGACGGCGGCGAGGCGGACGAGACGGTGACGTTCGCGCTGGACGGCAAGACCTATGAGATCGACCTCACCACCGCCAATGCCGACAAGCTCCGGAGTCTGCTCGAGCCTTACGCCAAGAACGGACGCCGTACCGGCGGCCGCGCTTCGGCCGGCCGTGGCAAGGGCCGTGCGGCGGCGGGCGGGAACAAGGACACCGCCGAGATCCGCAAGTGGGCCAAGGAGAACGGCTACAGCGTGAACGACCGCGGCCGTGTCCCGGCGGACATCCGCGAGGCGTACGAGAAGGCCAACGGCTGATTCCCCGGCTTTCCGGCGGGTGCGCGCCGAGCGCGCAGCAGCCGGAAGCGGTGGCATTCGCCGGCCGCGGTGGCCACCAGGCGCACCAGATCGGGGGCCGCGCCGCCGCCCCCGGGGCCGGCGAGAGCCGGCAGCCGCGCCTCCCGCCCGGGCGGGCGCAGCCAGCGGGCGGCGGTGGGGCGGATGCTCCCGGGCTGCGGCGGGGCGGTGATCCGCCCGCCCGCGCCGATCGCGGTGAGGTCCAGGGCCACACCGTCCCAGTCGAGCCACTGGAGCAGCCCCGGCAGCTCCTCGGCGCTTCCCGCGGCCACCAGCAGGCGCACCACGGCCCCCTCCAGTGCCACCGGCCCGGTCGCCGGTCCGCGCGCCAGGAGGGCCGCTCCCGCGTCCGCGGGCAGTTCCAGCACGTCGAAGGCCTCCCCGGTCGGCAGCTGAAGGGGAGGCCCCTCGGCCGTTTCCCAGCCGAGCGCCGTGCGGTACCAGTGCGCGGCGTCCCGCTCGGGGGACGACCGGGGGTGCGGGACGGTGAGGGCCATGTCCCGGGAACTCCTTCCGGTCCCCGATGGTTACGCAGGGTGGGGGCGACGTCGCCCGGTGTGCCGGAGTCGGGGGTGTCCCGGCGCGCGGAACGGCGCAAGGTTGTTCGCCCGTAGCTGAGGGAAGGGGTGTGCGCCGCATGGACTGTCGGTGGCGGCGGGTAAGACATTCCTAGTGGGGAGGGGCGACACGCTCGCCGGGCCGTCCCACGTTCGCCATCGGCGTACTGATGGTGGGGGTAACTGCCTGGCCTGCGGGAACATCGTCTCGCACCATCGGGTTGGAGCAGTTGTCGGCGTTCAGGGGTCAGGAGGCCACAGACGGGTGTCGGCAGTTGGAATGAGCGGTCCCCGCTTGCGGGACTAAGCTGCGGAAGGACAGGGAGGGGACCGACCCCTTACTGCCTGACCGCTCTGAGGAGCGATTAACGATGTTCGAGAGGTTCACCGACCGCGCGCGGCGGGTTGTCGTCCTGGCTCAGGAAGAAGCCCGGATGCTCAACCACAACTACATCGGCACCGAGCACATCCTCCTGGGCCTTATCCACGAGGGTGAGGGTGTCGCCGCTAAGGCCCTGGAGAGCCTCGGGATTTCGCTCGAGGCGGTCCGCCAGCAGGTGGAGGAGATCATCGGCCAGGGCCAGCAGGCCCCGTCCGGGCACATCCCCTTCACGCCCCGTGCCAAGAAGGTCCTGGAGCTGTCGCTCCGCGAGGCCCTTCAGCTCGGCCACAACTACATCGGCACCGAGCACATCCTGCTCGGCCTGATCCGCGAGGGCGAGGGCGTCGCCGCCCAGGTCCTCGTGAAGCTGGGCGCCGATCTCAACCGGGTGCGGCAGCAGGTCATCCAGCTGCTCTCCGGATACCAGGGCAAGGAGGCCGCCACGGCGGGCGGCCCGGCCGAGGGCACGCCCTCGACCTCCCTCGTCCTCGACCAGTTCGGCCGGAATCTCACCCAGGCCGCCCGCGAGTCCAAGCTCGACCCGGTCATCGGGCGCGAGAAGGAGATCGAGCGGGTCATGCAGGTGCTGTCCCGCCGCACGAAGAACAACCCCGTGCTCATCGGCGAGCCCGGCGTCGGCAAGACGGCGGTCGTCGAGGGCCTGGCGCAGGCCATCGTCAAGGGCGAGGTGCCCGAGACCCTCAAGGACAAGCACCTCTACACCCTCGACCTGGGCGCCCTGGTCGCCGGCTCCCGGTACCGCGGTGACTTCGAGGAGCGCCTGAAGAAGGTGCTCAAGGAGATCCGCACCCGCGGCGACATCATCCTGTTCATCGACGAGCTCCACACCCTCGTGGGTGCGGGTGCCGCCGAGGGCGCGATCGACGCGGCGTCCATCCTGAAGCCGATGCTGGCCCGCGGTGAGCTGCAGACCATCGGCGCCACCACGCTGGACGAGTACCGCAAGCACCTGGAGAAGGACGCGGCCCTGGAGCGCCGCTTCCAGCCCATCCAGGTCGCGGAGCCGTCGCTGCCGCACACCATCGAGATCCTCAAGGGTCTGCGCGACCGCTACGAGGCGCACCACCGGGTCTCCATCACGGACGAGGCGCTGGTCCAGGCCGCCACCCTGGCCGACCGGTACATCTCGGACCGCTTCCTGCCGGACAAGGCGATCGACCTGATCGACGAGGCCGGTTCCCGGATGCGCATCCGTCGGATGACCGCGCCGCCGGACCTGCGCGAGTTCGACGAGAAGATCGCCGGTGTCCGCCGGGACAAGGAGTCCGCGATCGACTCCCAGGACTTCGAGAAGGCGGCTTCCCTCCGTGACAAGGAGAAGCAGCTGCTGGCGGCGAAGGCCAAGCGGGAGAAGGAGTGGAAGGCCGGCGACATGGACGTCGTCGCCGAGGTCGACGGCGAGCTGATCGCCGAGGTCCTGGCCACGGCCACCGGTATCCCGGTCTTCAAGCTGACCGAGGAGGAGTCCTCGCGTCTGCTCCGCATGGAGGACGAGCTCCACAAGCGCGTCATCGGTCAGAAGGACGCCATCAAGGCCCTTTCCCAGGCCATCCGCCGTACGCGGGCCGGTCTGAAGGACCCGAAGCGTCCCGGTGGCTCGTTCATCTTCGCCGGCCCGTCCGGTGTCGGTAAGACCGAGCTCTCCAAGACGCTCGCCGAATTCCTCTTCGGCGACGAGGACGCGCTGATCTCCCTCGACATGTCGGAGTTCAGCGAGAAGCACACGGTTTCCCGTCTCTTCGGTTCCCCGCCCGGATACGTGGGTTACGAGGAGGGCGGCCAGCTCACCGAGAAGGTGCGCCGGAAGCCGTTCTCCGTCGTCCTCTTCGACGAGGTCGAGAAGGCCCACCCCGATATCTTCAATTCCCTTCTGCAGATCCTGGAGGACGGTCGTCTGACCGACTCCCAGGGCCGCGTCGTGGACTTCAAGAACACCGTCATCATCATGACGACCAACCTCGGGACCCGGGACATCTCCAAGGGCTTCAACCTGGGCTTCGCCGCCCAGGGCGACGTCAAGACGGGCTACGAGCGGATGAAGGCGAAGGTCAACGAAGAGCTCAAGCAGCACTTCCGGCCCGAGTTCCTCAACCGTGTCGACGACACGGTCGTCTTCCACCAGCTCACCGAGGAAGACATCATCCAGATCGTCGACCTGATGATCGCCAAGGTGGACGAGCGTCTGAAGGACCGGGACATGGGCATCGAGCTCAGCTCCACGGCCAAGTCGCTCCTCGCCAAGAAGGGCTACGACCCGGTCCTGGGCGCCCGGCCGCTGCGCCGGACGATCCAGCGCGAGATCGAGGACGTGCTGTCGGAGAAGATCCTCTTCGGCGAGCTGCGCCCCGGTCACATCGTGGTCGTGGACACCGAGGGCGAGGGTGAGGAGAAGAAGTTCACCTTCCGCGGCGAGGAGAAGGCGGCACTGCCGGACGTCCCGCCGATCGAGCAGGCGGCCGGTGGCACCGGGCCCAACCTGTCGAAGGACGCGTGACGGCCCTGCGGGCCGGTTGACGTGAGGGTCGGCCCCGGATCCGAGAGGATCCGGGGCCGACCCTTTTCCGTGTGCCCGAGCGGGCCGCGCGCCGCGGCGGGGCGTTCAGCAGCGGGCGGGCTTGCGCCAGGAGCACTCGACGGTGGTGTCCGGCTCCGCCGAGCGGGCCGCGGGCGGGGTGGCGGCCCGGATGACGCCCCCGGCGGTGTCCGAGGAGGCCAGGGTCACCACGACCGCGTCCTCGACGCCCTTCACGGAGGACGCCAGATAGTTGTTGAGCACGATCGAGAAGACGAGTTCCCGGCCCGCCGCGTCCGTGACATAGCCGGACAGGGCCGAGGCCCCGGTGAGGGAGCCCGTCTTGGCGCCGGCGTTCAGAGCCGCCGGGGTGCCGCACATCCGGGTGCGCAGGGTGCCGCCCACCGCCCGGTCCGGGGCGCAGGCCACCGGCAGGGAGGCGTGCCAGTCCGCGTACCAGGGGGCGTCGCGGACGGAGAGCAGCAGGCCGGTCAGCTCCTCGGCCGGGAAGAGGTTCATCCGGGAGAGGCCGGAGCCGTCCGTCTGCCGCAGGGTCTCCGTGCGCACCCCGCGTTCCGCGAGGGCTCCCCGCACGGCCGCCAGGCCCGCGGTCCAGGTGCCCCGGCCCGCCTCCTCGCGGCCGATCGTCTTCACCAGGGCCTCGGCGTGCATGTTGTTGGAGAGCTTCATGAAGGGGTGCATCACCTCCTTGAGCGGCATCGAGCGGTGCTCCGCCAGGACGCGCGCGCCGGGCGGGGCGGGGACACCGAGCCGGAGCGCCCCCGCGACCCGGACGCCGTGGGCGGCGAGGGCGTCGGCGAAGACGGCGGTCGCGTAGCCGGTCGGGTCCTGGACGGCGATCCACTCCTTGGCGGTCGCGGCACCCAGCGGGACGCTCCCGGAGACGGTGACGGTGGCCGAGCCGTGCTCACGGCCGACGGACAGGGTGTCCGGGGAGCCCTCGGCGACGGTGGTGGCGCGTACGTCCACCCGGACCCCGTCGGCGGCGGGGACGGTCCGCACCCGTGGCCGGGCACCGGGCCGGTCCCCCGGGGCGACCTCGACGACCACGGTCCCGGCGTCGTAGTCGGTGTCCGGGGCGAGGGTCAGCGCGGAGATCCCGGCCGAGTAGTACGCGGACTCGTCGTCCGCGGCCCAGGACCGGCCGAGCCGCTCGGCGTCGAAGGCCGTGTCGTCGGCGAGGAGGCGGCCGGTGACCCGCTTGACCCCGGCGGCGGCGATCTGCGCGGCCAGCCGCTCGTAGTCGGCGGCCAGCAGGGTCGGGTCGCCGCTGCCGCGCAGATACAGGTCGCCCTTGAGGGTGGACCCCTGGCGGCTGCCGGTGGCGAGGACGTCGGTGGTCCAGCGGTGGTCCGGTCCGAGCAGGTCCATGGCGGCGACCGAGGTGGCGATCTTGGTGTTGGAGGCGGGCATCAGCCGGTCGCCGCCGTCGCGCCGGTAGAGGCGTTCACCGGTGGTGGCGTCGGCGACCACGACGCCCGCGGCCCCGCCGTCCAGCCGGGCGTCGGCGAGGATCGCGTCGATCTCCTTCTTCAGCCCGGTGTCCGAGGGGCCCGCGCCGGCCGGTGAGCTCCACAGGAGGGTGCAGGCCAGGGCGGCCGCGGCCCAGCCCCAGGCCCGGCGCGGGACGGTCCGCGGCGGGCGGGACAGGACGGCGCGGCGACGGCGGCCGGGGGTGCCGGGACGGGGTGACGGGGGGTGGGGGAGCGCGGGATTCAGGGGTCTCCTCATGGCACGGGAGGATCCCGCACCCCGGCGCCCGTCGGAAGGACGCCGGGGACAGTCGTGTCATGTGGCACCGGTCACCCTCAAATCGCCCAAAACGGACAGGGGTTGGGTTCATCCGAACGGGTCTTCCGGGTGGCCCGGGTCACCTTTACGGGCCTCTGGGGCAGAGGTCGCCGTGACAAGGCGCACAGGGCAAAACGGACCTACTACGCGGAATAGTGCGGTCGCGCGGGGCTCCGCCCGGGCCCCCGGTCCCGGGTGGGGCGGGACCTTCGGCCCCCGGGGCGGCCGGGAGGGTGTGCGCCCGGCCGCTCCTGGCCCAGCCGGGCCCCGACGTGCGCCTAAACCCGTCTCAAGACGGACATGTCAGCATGATTCCGGGGCCTTCGGGTGAGGGGTGCTCGGGGTGCCGGAAGTTCGATTCCCCCGGTTCGTCCTACGAGGCGATGTCGTAGATAGGGCGTTTTGGGCGAGTTGGGGTGGCGGGTTACCAATGTGGAGCCAGCCCGGCGAGCACGCCGGGGCCATTCATGCCCGGAGGTTCTCCCGTATGTCGAAGCGCACCATGATCCACCGTCTCCGCCCGTCCGTGCTCCGTACCCGTGGGGCTGTCGTGGCCGCCGGAATGGGCGCCGTGATGGTCGTCGGAGCCGGTGCGGGTGTCGCCTCCGCCGATGCGGGCAAGGCGACCAAGCCGGTTGCCGCGAACGCCGCCTCCGCCGTCGCGGCCCAGGCCGACGCGCAGGCCAAGGCCGCCGCCAAGAAGGCGGACGCCAAGAAGGTCGCGAAGAAGAAGGCCAAGAAGGCCCCGTCCTGGGTCAAGCCGGTCAACAATTACACCCTGACCGCCAGCTTCGCCCAGGGTGGCGCCATGTGGTCGGCCAAGCACTCCGGCCAGGACTTCGCCGTGCCGATCGGCACCCCGGTGAAGGCGGTCAACGGCGGCACCGTCGTCAAGGCCGGCGCGAACGGCGGCGGCGACGGCCCGGCGTACGGCAACGCGATCGTGATCAAGCACGCCAACGGCAAGTACTCGCAGTACGCCCACCTGTCGAAGATCAACGTCTCGGTGGGCTCCAAGGTGAAGACCGGCCAGCTCATCGCGAAGTCCGGCAACACCGGCAACTCGTCCGGCCCGCACCTGCACTTCGAGATCCGCACCACCCCGAACTACGGCTCGGCGCTCAACCCGGCCAACTTCCTGCGGGGCGTCGGCGTCACCATCTGACGCACGGCGTCAGGGACTCACCCCTGGGCGTGATGTGCCTGGGTGATCAGATCGAGGGCGACTTCGAGGACGGCTTCACGCTTCTCCTCGGGGTCGCCCTCGACGTCTCTCATCGCGTACATCGTGGCGTGCATGGTGAAGAGCGCCGAGAAGCAGCGGACCTGGTCGACGATGGCCGCGTCCGGCTCCCGGAACAGCGCGAGCATCCCGATCATGCGGTCCTTGAAGGACTCGCCGATGCTCAGCTCCCGCAGGGTCGCCTGGTTCTCCTGCATGAAGCGGAAGAGGGGCGCGGCGTTGTGGAGGGCGGCGCCGTAGCGGCGCAGCACCTCCTTCTTGGTCTCCAGGGTCCGGGGCTGCTCCCGGGCCCATTCGATCAGCTCGTCGATCGGACGGGTCAGGTCCGTGAAGAGGCTGACCACGATGTCTTCCTTGGTCTTGAAGTGGTAGTACAGCGCGGCCTTGGTGACGTCGAGGGCCTCGGCGATCTCGCGCAGGGAGGTCTTCTCGTAGCCCTGCTCGGCGAAGAGCTCCAGGGCGACGTCCTGAATGCGCTGGCGGGTGTCGCCCCTGCGCGGCTGCCGTGAGGTGCCCATGGTGCTGTCTCCGCTCCCGAGAACTTACTTGACGACCGGCAAGTTACAGGTCTACCGTCCCCCAGTGTAGTAACTAGCCGGGCGGCAAGTAAGCAGCAGGGGAGCGGGAACGATGGCGGAGACGGCACCCACGGGGGCCTCGGGGAAGGCCGCGGAGAGCGGCGGCCACGACGGAGGCGGGGGCGCGGCGGACAAGCCGGCCCGCAGTGTGCGGACGGTGATGTTCGCGCTCATGATCGCGATGCTGCTGGCCATGCTCGACAACATGATCATCGGCACCGCGATGCCCACGATCGTGGGCGAGCTGGGCGGCCTGGAGCATCTGTCCTGGGTGGTCACCTCCTACACCCTCGCCACCGCCGCCTCCACCCCGATCTGGGGCAAGCTCGGCGACCTCTACGGTCGCAAGGGCGTCTTCCTCACCGCGATCGTCGTCTTCCTCATCGGCTCGGCGACCAGCGGCATGGCCCAGGACATGGGTCAGCTCATCGGCTTCCGCGCGGTGCAGGGGCTGGGCGCCGGCGGCCTGATGGTCGGTGTGATGGCGATCATCGGCGACCTGGTGCCCCCGCGGGAGCGCGGCCGCTACCAGGGCATGATCGCCGGGATCATGGCCGTGGCCATGATCGGCGGCCCGCTGGTCGGCGGCACCATCACCGACCACCTCGGCTGGCGCTGGAGCTTCTACATCAACCTGCCGCTGGGAGCCGTGGCCCTCGCCATGGTCACCGCCGTCCTCCAGCTGCCCCGCACCCCGCGCCGGAAGGCGCGGATCGACTACGCGGGCGCGGCCCTGCTGACCGTCGGCATCACCGCGATCGTGCTGGTGACCACCTGGGGCGGCACGGAGTACGCCTGGACCTCGACCGTGATCATGGAGCTGATCGCCGTCGGCACCGTCTCCCTGGTGGCCTTCCTGTTCGTCGAGGCCAGGGCCGCGGAACCGATCATGCCGCTGCACATCTTCCGCAACCGCAACTTCACCCTGATGTCGGTGATCGGCTTCTTCGCGGGCTTCGTGATGTTCGGCGCGGTCCTCTTCCTGCCGCTCTTCCAGCAGTCGGTGCAGGGCGCCTCCGCGACCAACTCCGGGCTCCTCCTCCTGCCCATGCTGATGGCGATGCTCGTCGTCTCGATGGTCGCCGGGCGCATCACCACCAGCACCGGCCGCTACCGGGTCTTCCCCATCGCGGGCGGCGCGCTGATGTCCGCGGGACTGCTGCTGCTCTCCACCATGGACACGGAGACCTCCCGGTGGACGGCGGGCGTCTTCATGGCGGTGCTGGGTGCCGGGATGGGCTTCCTGATGCAGATCACCATGCTGGTCGCGCAGAACAGCGTGGAGATGAAGGACATGGGCGTGGCCTCCTCCACGGCCACCCTCTTCCGCACCCTCGGCAGCTCCTTCGGCGTCGCCGTGATGGGCGCGCTGTTCACCGGACGGGTCCAGTCGGAGATGGCGGCACGCGGCGGGGAGCAGGCCACCGCGGGCTCCGCACAGCTCGACGCCGCGAGCCTGGCGAAGCTCCCGGACGCGGTGCGCGAGGCGTACGAGTACGCGGTGGCCTCCGGCACGCACCTGGCGTTCCTGGTGGGCGGCTGTCTCGCGGTGGTGACCGTGGTGGCGGCGCTCTTCGTCACCGAGGTCCCGCTGCGGGGCGCGGGCCCCGAGCCGGTCGATATCGGTGGCGGGAAGCCGGCGGAGACGGTGGCGCACCGGGGCTGACAGGGCGCCCACCGGGGCCGACCGCGCCCGGGCGCCCCGCGGTGTCCCCGCGCGGCGCGCGCCCCCTCGGCCCGACTCGGCTCGGCCGAAGGGGGCGCCCGTCAGTCGCCCAGCGAGAGGATCGGGAAGCTGCCGGTCGTCGTCGGCGCGTGCTCCGGCAGCCACAGGACGGCGATCGCCCCGCCCGTCGCGCCCGGCGGCGTCGCCCCCCGCGGGGCCGCGTTCCGGAAGGTCAGCCGTGCGCCGAGGACCCGGGCCTGGCCCGCCGCGATGGTCAGGCCCAGGCCGTGGCCGGTCCCGGCCCGGTCGCTGGCCCCCGTACGGAAGCGGCTCGGGCCCTCGCGCAGCAGCGCCTCCGGGAAGCCGGGGCCGTGGTCCCGCACCCGGACGACCCGGCCCTCGACCGTGACCTCGATCGGGTCCCGCCCGTACTTCACGGCGTTGGTGAGCAGATTGCCGAGGATGCGCTCCAGCCGCCGCGGGTCGGTGTTCACCCATGACTCGTGGACGATGTTCACCGAGGCGTCCGGATGCAGCACGCGCACCCGCCGGGCGACGAACTCGCCGAGCTGGATCTCCTGGAGCTCGGCCCGCTCCGACGCGCTGTCCAGCCGGGCCACCTCCAGCACGTCCTCGACCAGGGTGCGCAGGGCCTGTGCCCGGTCGCGCACCAGCTCGGTCGGCCGGCCCGGCGGCAGCAGCTCGGCGGCCGTCAGCAGACCGGTCACCGGGGTCCGCAGCTCGTGCGCGATGTCCGCCGTCACCCGGCGCTCGGCCTCGATCCGGGCCTGGAGGGCGTCGGTCAGACCGTCCACCGCGCGGGCCAGGTCGTCGGTCTCGTCCCGCACCACACCGCCGATCGCGTCCTTGACCCGGACCTCGGTGTTGCCCGCCGCCACCTGCCGGGCGGCCGCGGCCGCCTTGCGCAGCCGGCGGGAGAGCTGCCCGCCGATCAGGACGCCGAGCGCCGAGCCCGCGAAGACCACCGACACCGAGCCGATCACCAGCGCCCGGTCCAGGTCCTTGATCACGGTGGCGCTGCGGCCGCCGAACTCGGTGCGCAGCGAGAGGACGTCCCCGTTGGCCAGCGGCACCGCCGCCCAGATCTCCGGGGTCCGCCCGCTGTCGTCCACATAGGTGCCGCGCCGGTTCTCGCGCATCAGCTTCTGCAGCTCGGCGGGGAGCGCCGGGTCGTTGACCTTGCTGCTGAAGCGCGGATCGCGGTTCTTGGACGACTCGTACCAGCGCTGGGCGAGCAGGATCCGGTCCATCTGCACATCGCGCGCGTTGTCCAGCATCGAGACACGGGCCGCGTTGTGCACCACCAGGCTGAGCGCCGCCGCGATCAGCGCGCCCACGGCCGCGATGGCGACGCTGATCTTCCAGCGGACCCCGGTGCGCAGGTCGGGTCGTCTCATGAGCCGTGCACTCACGCCTTGAGCTTGTAGCCGAAGCCCCGGACCGTCTCGATCCGGTCCTGGCCGATCTTGGTGCGCAGCCGCTGCACATGCACGTCCACCACGCGTGTGTCGCCGCCCCACCCGTACTCCCACACACGCTCCAGCAGCTTGTCGCGGGAGAGGACGGTGCCCGGGGCGGCCGAGAACTCCAGCAGCAGCCGCATCTCGGTCGGGGTGAGCCCGACCGGCTCCCCGGCGCGGCGCACCTCCATGCCCTCGGTGTCGATCTCCACGTCCCCGAAGACCAGGGCGCCGTCCTGCTCCTCCTCGTCCCCCGTCTCGCCGGAGGCCCCGGTCGCGTGCCCGAAGCGCCGCAGGACCGCGCGGATCCGGGCGACCAGGACCGCGCCGTCGAAGGGCTTGGTGACGTAGTCGTCCGCGCCCGCCTCCAGGCCGAGGACCACGTCGATCGCGTCCGCGCGCGCCGACAGCATGATCACCGGGACCGTGGACTCGTCCCGGATCCTGCGGCACAGGCTCACGCCGTCCAGGCCCGGCACCATCACGTCCAGCAGGGCGATGTCGGGCCGGTCGGCCCGGAACGCCTCCAGGCCCAGCAGCCCGTCGGGCACCGCGGTGACCGTGAAGCCGACCCGCTCCAGGGCGAGCTGGGTGGCCTCGCGGATGACGTCGTCGTCCTCGACGAACAGCACATGGGTCTCGGCCATCGTCAGCTCTCGTCCGCCGGGTCGGGGGCCTCCGAGGGGAGGACGTCGCCCTCGCCCACCGAACGGCTGTACTCGTTGCGCACCCAGTACTGCTGGGTGAAGCGGTCGCCCGCCCACCGGTACGTGGTGACCTCCTCGCCCGAGGGCTCGGACACCGGATCGCCCGAGGCGTACACCGGCCGGGTCACCACCAGGTCGCCGCGGTCGATCGCCGCGTACACCGAGGGCTCCTCGGCGGTGAAGACGTTCTTGTAGCCCTTGCCGTCCTCGCGGTACACATACGTGCCCATTCCGACGGCGTCCCCGCAGGTCATCACGTTGACCACGACATCGGGGGCGCCGGCGCCGGTCAGGGTGCCGTAGGAGGTGTCCACGGGGTACGAGTCCCGGGCGCACGGCCGCAGGTCCGCCTTGACCCGGTCGCTGACCTTCGGGTCGCTCTTCAGCAGCCGGACCGCGTCCACGGCATCGGTGAAGCGGCTCGCGTCCGGGGACGGCGCGGCGGACGGGGTGGCCTTCGCGACCGTGTCGGAGGGCGCCGCTCCCTCGTCCTGCACCCCGGAACCGCCGGTGGAGCAGCCGGCGGAGAACAGGGCCAGGGCGGCCAGCACGGCCGCCGCCGTACCACCCGCCCTGCCGCTGAGGCCGCTGTCGCCGCCGTTGTCCGTGCCTCTGCCTCTCAGGCCGCGCACCGCTCCCGCTCCCGTCCGCCCTGCCGCGGGACGCGCCGCGGTTCCTGGATACGCCGCGCGGCCTCGCGCTCGCCGGCGCGGCCGTCCAGGTCGCGCGACTGGAGCTCTTGGCGGAGCTTGGCGAGTGCCCGGTGCAGCGTGCTCTTCACCGTACCCGCAGACATCCCCAGCGCGGCGGCGGTCTCCTCGGTGCTCATCTGCTCCCAGTGGCGGAGCACCACCACGCTGCGCTGCTTGGGTGCGAGGACGTCCAGCAGCTCGATCAGGAGCGCGCGGTCGGCGCGCTGCTCGGCGCCGTCCTCCACGCTCGCGTCGGGAAGCTGCTCGGTCGGGACCTCCTCCAGCTTGCGGGCGCGCCACCACTCGGTCCGGGTGTTGATCATGACGCGGCGGAGGTAGGCGTCGGCGAGGGACTTGTCCGAGATCCCGTCCCAGCGGCCGTATGTGCGGACCAGCGCGGTCTGCAGCAGGTCCTGCGCGTCGACCGGGTCGGGCACGAGGCGGCGCGCGCTGCGCAGCAGGGCCTCCTGCCGCGTCCGTACGTACTCCTCGAACTCGAGCACCTCTCCGTGCGCCATGCGTACCGCCTCCGTCCCCGTGAATCCCCGTGTGGTCTTGCGGAACAGGACGCTACGGAGGCGTTGTCACGGCGTTGTGCGGGACAGCCGTCGGCGGACGCACGGGCATCCATCGGTTGTGTAACGGGGGCGTCCCGGGCCGGCCACGGTCCGTGTCCGGTGGGGGTGCGGGTGTTCAGAGGCGGGGCGGACGGGTGGTGCGGTGGTGCGGTGGTGCGCGGGCGGGGCGTTCACGGGCGGGACGGCGTGGTGCGCGGGCGGGGCCGGGGCCCCGCCCGGGTCAGGGCCGGCCGGCCGCGGGGCCGCTGCCCGGTCCGGTGACCGGACGGCCCGCCGGGAGCCGGTAGCGGGCGCCGTCGAGGGGTTCGACCAGACCGTCCGCGACCAGGCCGTCCAGGGCGCGGGCCCGCTGCACCGGCTCGTCCCACACGGCGTCCAGCGCCGACTGCGGCACCGGCCCGGCGGCCTCCCTCAGCACCGCCAGCAGCCGGCCCCGGACCTGGCGGTCCGTCCCCGCGTACGTCTGGCCCCGGCGCGCGGGCCCGTCGTGGGCGGGCTTGCCCGCGAGCCGCCAGGCGCAGCGCTCCGCGATCGGGCAGCGCCCGCAGTCCTCGTTGCGCGCGGTGCACACCAGCGCCCCGAGCTCCATCGAGGCCGCCGCCCAGCGGGCCGCCGTCGCCTCGTCCTCGGGGAGCAGCGCCCGGGCCAGCCGGCGCTCTGCCGCGGTGGTCGCGTTCGGCGGGTACTGGACCCCGCCGGCGGCGCGGGCGAACACCCGGCGGACGTTGGTGTCCAGGACCGCGTGCCGCCTGCCGTACGCGAAGGAGGCCACCGCCGCCGCCGTGTACTCGCCGATGCCCGGCAGCGCGAGCAGTTGCGCGTGCTCGCTCGGCACCTCGCCGCCGTGCCGTTCCGCTATGGCCTGGGCCGCGCCGTGCAGCCGCAGCGCGCGGCGCGGATAGCCGAGCCGCCCCCAGGCGCGCACGGCCTCGCCGGGCGCCTCGGCCGCCAGGTCCGCGGGGCGGGGCCAGCGGGCCATCCACTGCTCGTACACCGGCAGGACCCGGGAGACCGGTGTCTGCTGGAGCATGAACTCGCTGACCATCACACCCCAGGCGCCGGCCTCGGGGCGGCGCCAGGGCAGATCGCGGGCGTGCTGCTCGAACCAGGCGATGACCGGGGTGTGCAGAGCCGCGGGATCGACGGCGGCGGAGGTGCCAGCGGCCGAGGCGTCGGCGGCGGGGGCGGAGGGGGTGTCGGACGTCTGGGATGCGTGAGTGGCAGTCATGGCCTTCCGATCCTGGCACGTTCCGGCGGGCGCGTGCCGCAGGCTGGGTCAGGCTCGGTGCGCCAGGTGACGGCTGACCGCCGGGTGGGTCAGCCGCGGTGCGCCCGGTGGCGGCCCGGCGCGGGGGACTGGGGAGGGACGGGACCCGCCTCGGTCAGCGGCCCGGGGCCGGCGAACCAGAGGACGAGCCCGTTGCGACTGGTGCGCATCGTGGTCAGCAGCCGCTCGGCGGGCCGGCGCAGCAGCAGCACGAAGACCCAGGCGACCAGGGCGCCGACGACCAGGCCCACCGCGACGTCGTGCGGGTAGTGCACCCCGACGAAGACCCGGGAGAAGGCCATGAGCACGGCCATCGGCACGGTGAGCAGCCAGATCCGCGGCCAGACCAGGACGAGGGCGAGCGCGGCGGCACCGGCGATCGCCGAGTGGTTGCTCGGGAAGGACCAGTCCCCGGTGGGCGGGCAGGTCACGATCGAGGGCGCGGCCTCGGTGACGGTGCGGCACGGGCGTTCCTCGTCCACCACGGACTTGAAGGTCTCGCTGAACAGATAGCCCGCGGCCGTCGCCAGCGGGGCCAGCACGGCGACCGCTATGAACCGGGCGTCCCGGGTGCGGCCCTGCCACCAGCCCACGACGAACAGGGCACCGAAGATCAACAGCCCTGCCTCCGTCCACACTTGGGCGAGGAGGTGCACCCACTCGGGGGTGCCGTGGGCGAATTCGGTGATGTCGCGGTAGAGGCCGCGGGTGATGCTGCTGTCCATGGGCACGGACGGTACCCTGCGCCGTCACCCGGCCGTTCCGCGCGGTCCACCCGGCGTTCGCCGAAGGCCGTTCCGGGGTCTTTGGATCGTGGCCGCCGGGGCGCGGTCGGGTGCTGTCGGGCTCCGACGGTCGGTGGCCGGGCGCGCCGAAATGATCATCAGCAGAAGGATGATCGGCAGAACTTCGCTCTCCGGCGGCGGGTGGGGCGGGAGTTGGGCCGGATCTCTCGTAGAGTTCGGTGCGTGGGATCTCTGCGCAATCCGATCGGGCCGCTTCCCTCCTCCATCTACTGGCGACGGAGGGCAGTCGCGCTGTCCCTGGTCGCCCTGCTGGTGGTGCTGGTCGTCTGGGCGGTCACCTCGGGTGGCGGCGACGGCTCCAAGGGCCGGTCGGAGGGCAAGAACCCGGACCCGGCACCCACCATCTCCGCCGGCCCCGACCCCTCCGGCCCCGCGATCAGCGAGCAGCCCGGCGGCCGTGACGACGCGGGCGGCACCGGCGACGGGGGCAACGGCTCGGGCGGCGGCCCGGGTTCCGGCGGCGCGGACGCGGGCGGTTCCACCGGCGGTGACGGGGACGGCGCCTCCGGCGGTGCCGGCGCGGGCGGCGCGAGCGGGGCCACGGGTGGCGCCGGCCAGCAGGTCCCGGCGGGCTCCTCGCTGCCGAACTGCGCGCCGGGCGCGCTGAAGCTGACCCTGAAGACCACCAAGGTCTCCTACGGGCCGGGCGAGAAGCCCTCGTTCCGGCTTGTCGTCACCAACTCCTCGGCCACCACCTGCAAGGCGGACTTCGGGCCGAAGGCCGCGGTACTCACCGTCGTGGACGCGGAGGACGAGGACGTGTGGTCCTCCCGCGACTGCCCCCGCAGCGCACCGCCCCGGCTGCTGCGCGTCCCGGCGAACGGGACCATCACGCACACCGTCGACTGGGACCGCAAGCGCAGCACCGAGCGGTGCGCGACCCCCGACGCGGGCAGCGCGGGCGCGGGCACCTATCTCGTCGAGGCCGCCTTCCCCGGGGTGAAGGTGCTGCCGGCGACCTTCCGCATCGAGAAGGACTGAACCGGAAGGGCGGGACCTGAGCCCGGCCCGCCGCCCGCCGGTGGCCCGTTGACGGGCCGGGGCGGACGGGCGCCGGGGGCGTCAGACGTAGCGCTCCAGGATGGAGGACTCGGCCAGCCGGGACAGGCCCTCGCGCACACTGCGCGCCCGGGCCTCGCCCACGCCGTCGACCGCCTGGAGGTCGTCCACACTGGCCGCGAGGAGCTTCTGCAGACCGCCGAAGTGCTCCACCAGCCGCTCGATGATCGCGCCCGGCAGCCGGGGGACCTTCGCCAGCAGGCGGTAACCGCGCGGCGAGACCGCCGAGTCGAGGGTCTCGGGTGAGCCGCTGTAGCCCAGGGCCCGTGCGACCACCGGGAGTTCCAGCAGCTCGGTGTGGCTGAGGGCGTCCAGCTCGGCCAGTGCCTCGTGGACCGTGCGCGCACGCTTCGCCGTGGGCTCGGGCACATAGTCGCGGACCACGAGTTCGCGCTCCGGCTCCACGCCCGCGATCAGCTCGTCGAGCTGGAGGGAGAGCAGCCGGCCGTCGGTGCCCAGCTCCACCACGTACTCGGCGATCTCGGTGGCGATCCGGCGGACCATCTCCAGCCGCTGGGCGACCGCGGTGACGTCCCGGACGGTCACCAGGTCCTCGATCTCCAGGGCGGAGAGGGTGCCGGCGACCTCGTCGAGACGGAGCTTGTAGCGCTCCAGGGTGGCCAGCGCCTGGTTGGCGCGGGACAGGATCGCCGCCGACTCCTCCAGGACGCGCCGCTCGCCGCCCACGTACAGGGCGATCAGGCGCATCGACTGGGACACCGAGACGACGGGGAAGCCGCACTGGCGCGAGACCCGGTCCGCGGTGCGGTGGCGGGTGCCGGTCTCCTCCGTGGGGATGGAGGCGTCCGGGACGAGCTGCACACCGGCCCGGTGGATCTTGGTGATGTCCTTGTCGAGGATGAGCGCGCCGTCCAGCTTGCACAGCTCGCGCAGCCGGGTGGCGGCGAACTCCACATCCAGCACGAAGCCGCCGGTGCACATTGATTCGACCGTTTTGTCCATCCCGAGGACGATCAGTCCTCCGGTGTTGCCGCGCAGGATGCGCTCCAGGCCGTCGCGCAGCGCGGTGCCCGGGGCGACCGCGCTGAGGGCGGCCCGGATCTGCGCTTCGTTGCCCGTGCCTTGGCCGGACTTTCCGGGTGCTGCTGCCCCGTCCTTGGCTGCCACTGCACTCCTCCGGCTCGTACGGGTGGGCGAGACCAGGGCAAAGTCTACCGGCGAGGCTCGTCGTCCCGTGGGGAGTACGTGTTAGGCGCCCTCGGGGGTCCTCCTTCGGCCACGCGGCAGGACCCGCAGCGCATCGCCCATGTCGGCCACCTCGGTGACCTTCATCCCGGCCGGGACCCGGCCGGGATCGGCGGGCACCAGCGCCTGGGTGAAGCCCAGGCGGTGCGCCTCGGCGAGCCGCCGCTGCACGCCCGTGACCCGTCTGACCTCGCCCGCGAGGCCCACCTCGCCGATCGCGACCAGGTTCTTCGGCAGGGGCGTGTCGCTGGCCGCGGAGGCGAGGGCGAGGGCGACGGCGAGGTCCGCCGCGGGCTCGGAGAGCTTCACCCCGCCGACCGTGGCGCTGTAGATGTCCCGCTTGCCCAGGGCCGAGATCCGGCCACGCTGCTCCAGCACCGCGAGCATCATCGACACCCGGGAGGTCTCCAGCCCGGAGGTGGTCCGGCGAGGGGAGGGGATCTGCGAGTCGACGGTGAGGGCCTGCACCTCGGCGACGAGCGGACGGCGGCCCTCCAGGGTCACCGTCAGGCAGGTGCCGGGGACCGGTTCGGCGCGCCGGGTCAGGAAGAGGCCGGAGGGGTCGGCGAGCCCGGTGATCCCCTCGTCGTGCAGCTCGAAGCAGCCGACCTCGTCGGTGGCGCCGTACCGGTTCTTGACGCCGCGGACCAGACGCAGCCGGGCGTGGCGGTCGCCCTCGAAGTGGAGGACCACGTCGACCAGGTGCTCCAGCAGCCGGGGGCCCGCGATGGCGCCGTCCTTCGTCACGTGGCCGACCAGCAGCGTGGACATGCCCCGCTCCTTGGACGCCCGGATCAGCGCCCCCGCCACCTCGCGGACCTGCGCCATCCCGCCGGGCGCGCCGTCGATCTCGGGGGAGGCCACGGTCTGCACGGAGTCCAGCACGAGCAACGACGGCTTGACCGCGTCGAGATGGCCGAGGACGGCGGAGAGGTCGGTCTCCGCCGCGAGGTAGAGATGGTCGTGGAGGGCGCCGATCCGGTCGGCCCGCAGCCGGACCTGGCTCGCGGACTCCTCGCCCGTGACGTACAGCGTGGGGTGCGCCTCGCTCGCCGACTTGGCGGCCACGTCCAGCAGCAGGGTGGACTTGCCGACGCCGGGCTCGCCCGCGAGGAGGACGACGGCGCCGGGCACCAGGCCGCCGCCGAGGACCCGGTCCAGTTCGTCGACCCCGGTCGGGCGGGCGGTGGCCTGCCGGCCGTCGACCTGGCCGATGGGGAGGGCGGCGGTGGAGACCCGGCCCGCGGCCGTGGTGCGGACGGCGGGCGCGCCGTACTCCTCGACCGTGCCCCATGCCTGGCACTCGGGGCAGCGGCCGAGCCACTTCGCGGTGGTCCAGCCGCATTCGGTGCAGCGGTAGGACGGCCGGTCCTTCGCGGATTTCGTACGGGCAGCCATGCGCAAACCGTAGCGCCGGGCACTGACACTCCGTCCGGGCGGCCCGCGCCCGCCCGGGATGCCGGGCGGGCCCCGGCCTCGGCCCGCGCCCGGCAGTTGCCCGCCGGGCGTCCCGCTTCGGCCTGGGGCTCGGCGCCCCGGGGTGCCCCGTGCCGACTGCCCGTGGGCGGGGCACGGCCTGCGGCCGTGTCCTCAATCGCCGGACGGGCTGAAAAGCGATGCCCCCGCCACGGCCGGGTGCACGAGGCTGCCGGTGCCACGCTCCCTGCCACCCGGCCTCGCCGGCGATTGAGGCGCGGGGTTCGGGGTGGAGCCCTGACGGGCCCGGGCTGCCGGGCGTCCCGCTCCGGCCCGGGGCTCGGCGTCCCGGGTGCCCCGTGCCGACTGCCCGTGGGCGGGGCACGGCCTGCGGCCGTGTCCTCGATCGCCGGACGGGCTGGGAAGCCCCGCCGTTGACCACGTGGTCTCGCCGGCGCGGGGGCCGGGGCCGAGCTCTGATGCGCCGGGACTGCGGCCGTGTCCTCGAACGCCGACGGACTGAAAGGCCGCGCTCCCTGCCACCCGGCCTCGCCGGCGTTCGAGGCGCGGGGTTCGGGGTGGAGCCCTGACGGGCCGGGCCGGCCCGGTGCCCCCGTGCGCCCCGGGCGCGACGCAAGGGCGCACTCCGTCGCGCCCCCGTGCGCCCCCGCGTGCTCCGGTGATCGGAAGTCGCGCGGAATCTGTCCCTCCCGTACTTCCTCGGGGCAGCTCTTCACTCGTAGGGATGAAAAGTGTTCAAGTGGTGCGAACGGGGTGCTCGTTTCCGCCTACGGTCACGGAGTGACGAGCAGCAGGCTGGAATCCTCGACCCACACCACCGGCGCACACCGGGCGCGCCGGCGCTCGGTCCGGGCGCCGTCGGAGCGCCGGCCCGGGCGCTACGAGCCCTATCTCGACGGCCTGTTCACCTACTGCCTCTCCGTGCTCTGCGACCACGACGCGGCCACCGCCGTCCTCGGGGACGTCCTCGCCGTCGCCGAGCGCCAGCGCGGCCGCCACCCCGAGGGCGAGGGGGAGCAGAAGGCCTGGCTCTACGCCCTCGCGCGCTGGGCCTGCCTGCGCCGAATGGCCGAGGACCGGCGCCGCCGCCCCGGCGCCCACACCGGCCGCGCCCCGGCCGCCCCGCCCGCCGCCCCCGCCGACGAGAACCGCCGCGCCGAACTGGCCCGGCTCGCCTGGCCCGAGGCCGCCGGCACCACCCCCGAGCAGCGCGAGGCCCTGGAGCTGTCCGTCCGCCACGGGCTGGACGCGGCGGGCGTGGCCGCCGTCCTCGGCCTCGGCCGCGCCGCCGCGCGCGAGCTGCTGGCCGCCGCCGCCTGCGAGGTGGAGCGCACCCGCGCCGCGCTCGCCGTCGTCGACCAGGGCACCTGCCCGGCCGTGGCCCGGCTCACCGGGGACAACCGGGTCCTGCTCTCGGCGGCCCTGCGCCGGGAACTCGTGCGCCATGTCGACGACTGCCCCCGCTGCCGCCGCGCCGCCGAACGCGAGGGCGCGGGCGGGCCCTGGCCCGGTTCCGGCGTCACCCCGGCCGCCCTCCCGGTGGTCCCCGCGCCCCGGTCCGCCGCCCGCCTCGCCCAGCAGCACGTCCCGCGCGCCCGCTCCGGCGGCCCGCGCTTCGGCGCGGACGGCTTCCCGCTCGACCCGAAGGACCACGCGGCGCGCCGCGACCGGTTGCGGGCCCGCGCGGTGACCACCACCGTGGTCGCCACGGTCGTCGCGGCCCCCGTCCTCGCCCTCTGGGCCGCCTACCGGGGGGCGCCGCTCACCGGCGAGGCGGAACGCGGCCCCTCGGTGAGCGCCGCCGACGGCGACCCGGCCGGCGAGAGCGGCCCCTACGGCCGCTACGAGAACGCGGGCAACGCCAGCGCCGAGCCCGACCCCCGCTTCACGGCCGGGCGGCACGCCCCGGCCGTCTCCGTCGAGGTGATCAGCACCGGCTCCCCCCGCCCCGGCTCGCCGACCGCCCCCGGCGCGGGCCGCCTCGCGGTCGCCGCGCAGTCCGCCGGGGACACCACCCTGCTCACCCTCACCGCCTCCGGCGGCGCTCCGGTCACCTGGACGCTGTGGACGGACGCGTACTGGCTGGTGCCGAGCCTCTCCTCGGGCACCCTGGAACCCGGCGAAACGATCACTCTGTATGTGCGGGTCGACTCCGCCCGGGAACCGGCCGGGCCCTGGCGGGCCACCGTGGGCGTCGACCCCTCGGGCGCGGCCGTCGTCATCCGGGGGAGCGGCGGCCCGCTGCCCCCGCCGACCGACCTCCCGCCACGGCCCACCCGCCCCGGGACGACGCCCCCGCCGTCGAGCCCGCCGCCGTCCTCCCAGGACCCGGACCCGTCGCAGCCGCCGACCAGCCCGCCGCCCCCGTCCGGCGACCCGGACCCCTCCGAGCCGCCGCCGTCCTCGGAACCCCCGCCGTCCGAGCCGCCCCCCTCCTCCGGCGACCCGGGCCCGTCCGACTCGGAGCCGCCCTCCGACCCGGGCTCCCCGCCGCCCCCGGAATGACGCGGGGCCGGGGGAAATGACGCGGACCGGGGCGGGGCCACGAGCCGGCGCCCGGCGGCGGCCGGCGACCGGGGGCGGGCGCCCGTCTCAGCCCGCCGTGCGCGGGGCGGGCGGGTCCGCCGGGTGCGGGGCGACCAGCGGCAGGGCGGAGGCGAGGCGCGCCTCGCACAGCTCCACCAGCACGTCGTACGCCGCCTTGCCCATCAGCTCCGTCAGCTCGGGCCGGTACGTCACGTACACCGGCTCGCCCGCGCCGTGCGCCGAGGTCGCCGAGGTGCACCACCAGTGCAGGTCGTGGCCGCCCGGGCCCCAGCCCCGGCGGTCGTACTCGCCGATCGAGATCTGGAGCACCCGCGAGTCGTCCGGCCGGTCGATCCAGTCGTACGTCCGCCGCACCGGAAGCTGCCAGCACACGTCCGGCTTCGTCTCCAGCGGCTCCCGGCCCTCCCGCAGCGCCAGGATGTGCAGCGAGCAGCCCGCGCCGCCCGCGAACCCGGGGCGGTTCTGGAAGATGCAGGACCCCTGCCAGCGCCGCGTCTGGCGCTCGCCGTCCTCGTCCTCCTCCACCCAGCCGGACTCCGTGCCGACGCCGTGGAACTGCCACAGGTCCGGGGTGAGGCGCGCGACATGGCCCGCCACGCGCTCCTCGTCCTCCTCGTCGGAGAAGTGCGCGCCCAGGGTGCAGCAGCCGTCGTCCGCGCGGCCCGCCTGGATGCCCTGGCAGCCGCTGCCGAAGATGCAGGTCCAGCGGGAGGTGAGCCAGGTCAGGTCGCAGCGGAAGACCTGCTCCTCGTCGGCCGGGTCCGGGAACTCGACCCAGGCACGGGGGAAGTCCAGGCCCTTCTCGTCCGGGAGGGCCGCCGGGACGGCCGCCGGGGCCGCCCCGGGCGCGGCCGGCTTCGCCTCGGGCGCTGCTTTGCCCGGCTTCGTCTTTTTCGTCTTAGGCACGGCTCCAGCGTATGCGCCAATCGCAGTAGCGTTCCGTCCATGAGACTCGGAGTCCTCGACGTCGGTTCGAACACGGTGCATCTCCTGGCGGTGGACGCGCACCCCGGCGCCCGCCCCCTGCCCGCCCACTCCCACAAGGCCGAACTGCGCCTCGCGGAGCTGCTCGACGACGAGGGCGCCATCTCCTGCGCCGGGGTCGACCTACTGTCCAAGACCATCGCCGAGGCGGTCCAGGCCGCCGAGGACAAGGGCTGCGAGGAGGTCATCTCCTTCGCGACCTCCGCCGTGCGCGAGGCGGGCAACGCGGACCAGGTCCTGGCCCGGGTGAAGGAGGAGACCGGGGTGGACCTGACCGTCCTCTCCGGTGAGGACGAGGCCCGGCTCACCTTCCTCGCCGCCCGCCGCTGGTTCGGCTGGTCGGCCGGAAAGCTCCTGGTCCTCGACATCGGCGGTGGCTCCCTGGAGATCGCCTACGGCCAGGACGAGGACCCCGACGCGGCCGTCTCCCTGCCGCTGGGCGCCGGGCGGCTCACCGCGAGCCTGCTGCCGGGCGACCCGCCGGACCCGCAGGACGTGCGGGCCCTGCGCCGCTACATCCGCGCCGAGATCGCCCGCACGGTCGGCGAGTTCAGCCGCCTCGGCCGCCCGGACCACATCGTCGCCACCTCCAAGACCTTCAAGCAGCTCGCCCGGATCACCGGCGCCGCCCGCTCCGCCGAGGGCCTGTACGTGCAGCGGGAGCTGAGTCGTTCGTCACTCGCCGACTGGGTGCCGAGGCTCACCACGATGACCGTCGAGGAGCGCGCCGCGCTGCCCGGCGTCTCCCCGGGCCGGGCCGCGCAGCTCCTCGCGGGCGCGCTGGTCGCGGAGGCGGCGATGGACCTCTTCGGCGCCGACGAGCTGGAGATCTGCCCCTGGGCGCTGCGCGAGGGCGTCATCCTGCGCCGCCTCGACCACCTCCCGACCTAGGAGGCGTCCGGGGCCGCCGGGCCCCTCGGCACCCGGGAGGGGCCCGGACCGCCGGGCCCCGATCGCCTCCCTACCGACCAGTTCGGCCCCGTAGGCTGTGGTGCGTGTCAGATCCATCGGCAGACCCAGCGGCAGGCCCGGCGGCCGACCCCGTGGTGCGCGTCCCCGACGCGAAGGTCCTCCTGTCCACGGCCTCCGTCTACCCGGAGTCCACGGCGACGGCCTTCGAGATCGCCGCGCGTCTCGGCTACGACGGGGTCGAGGTCATGGTCTGGACGGACCCCGTCAGCCAGGACATCGAGGCGCTGCGCCGGCTCTCCGACCACCACCGGGTCCCGGTCCACGCCGTGCACGCCCCCTGCCTGCTGATCACCCAGCGGGTCTGGTCCACCGACCCGTGGGTCAAGCTCCAGCGCGCCCGGACCGCCGCCGAGAAGCTGGGCGCCTCCACCGTCGTCGTCCACCCGCCGTTCCGCTGGCAGCGCCAGTACGCGCGGGACTTCGTCAGCGGCATCTGGCGGATGGCGAACGAGACCGATGTGCGCTTCGCCGTGGAGAACATGTACCCGTGGCGCTACCGGGACCGCGAGATGCTCGCGTACGCCCCCGACTGGGACGTCACCAAGGACGACTACCGCCACTTCACGATCGACCTGTCCCACACCGCGACCGCCCGCACCGACACCCTCGCCATGGTGGACCGGATGGGCGACCGGCTGGGCCATGTCCACCTCGCCGACGGCAAGGGCTCCGCCAAGGACGAGCACCTGGTGCCCGGCCGCGGCGACCAGCCCTGCGCGGAGCTGCTGGAACGCCTGGCCCGCACCGGCTTCGACGGCCATGTCGTCATCGAGGTCAACACCCGGCGCGCGATGTCCGCCGCCGAACGCGAGGCCGACCTCGCGGAGGCCCTCGCCTTCACCCGGCTCCATCTGGCCTCCGCCGGCCGCGTCCGGTGACCCGGGCCCGGAACCGGCCCGCCCGGGGGTGCCCCCGGTGACCGGCGGCGAGCCGAAGCGGCGCGGGCGCCCCGCCCGGGGGGCCGCGGCGGACGGGCCGGGCGCGCGGGAGCGGATCCTGCTGGCGGCCCGCGCGGAGTTCGCCGACCGGGGCTACGACAAGGCCACCATGCGCGGGATCGCCCGGGCGGCGGGTGTGGACGCGGCCCTGGTGCACCACTACTTCGGCACCAAGGACGAGGTCTTCGCGGCGGCCATCGAGCTGTCCTTCGAGCCCGCCCTCGTCGTCCCGCAGATCATCGGCGGGGGACCGGAGGGCATCGGCGAGCGGCTGGCCCGCTTCTTCATCGGCATCTGGGAGAACCCGTCCACCCGGGCCCCGCTGCTTGCCGTGCTGCGCTCCGCGCTCACCAACGAGGCGGCGGCCAAGGTGCTGAGCGGCTTCGTGCTCCGCCGGCTCCTGGAGCGGGTGGCCGGCGAGCTGGACGTGCCGGACCCCCGGTTCCGGGCCGAGCTGGCGGCCTCGCACATGTTGGGCATCGCGCTGCTGCGGTATGTGCTGAAGGTCGAGCCGCTGGCGTCGAAGGACCCGGAGGACATCGTGCGGACCGTCGCGCCGACGCTTCAGCGCTATCTGACCGAGCCGGACCCGGCACCGGACCCGGAAGCGCCCTCCGGCCCGGACTCCGGGTCCGGCTCGGCGACCGCTGGCTGAGCAGCGCGTCCCGCATTCCGGACGAGGTGTCCAGATCTTGGAGTGGCGGCGTACGCTCGATGCAGGTACACCCATCACGACGAGGAGCGAGCGACGATGCCCGAGCTGAGGTCCCGCACTGTCACCCACGGCCGCAACATGGCGGGCGCGCGCGCCCTTATGCGGGCGTCGGGCGTAGCCAGTGAGGACATCGGCAAGCCGATCGTCGCGGTCGCCAACTCCTTCACCGAGTTCGTGCCCGGCCACACCCACCTCGCGCCGGTGGGCCGGATCGTCTCCGAGGCGATCAAGGCGGCGGGCGCGGTGCCGCGCGAGTTCAACACCATCGCCGTGGACGACGGCATCGCCATGGGCCACGGCGGCATGCTCTACTCGCTGCCCTCGCGCGACCTGATCGCCGACTCCGTGGAGTACATGGTGGAGGCGCACTGCGCCGACGCCCTGATCTGCATCTCCAACTGCGACAAGATCACCCCGGGCATGCTGATGGCCGCGATGCGCCTCAACATCCCGACCGTCTTCGTCTCCGGCGGCCCGATGGAGGCCGGCAAGGCGACCCTGGTCGACGGCACCGTCCGCAAGCTCGACCTGATCAACGCGATCGCGGACGCGGTCAACGAGAACGTCTCGGACGAGGACATCCTCCGCATCGAGGAGAACGCCTGTCCCACCTGCGGCTCCTGTTCCGGCATGTTCACCGCCAACTCGATGAACTGCCTGACCGAGGCGATCGGCCTCTCCCTCCCGGGCAACGGCTCCGTCCTCGCCACCCACACCGCCCGCCGCGCCCTCTACGAGAACGCGGCCCGCACGGTCGTCGACATCACCCGCCGGTACTACCAGGACGACGACGCCTCGGTGCTGCCCCGCTCGATCGCGACCCGCGCCGCCTTCGAGAACGCCATGGCCCTCGACATCGCCATGGGCGGCTCCACCAACACGATCCTGCACCTGCTCGCCGCCGCCCAGGAGGCCGAGCTGGACTACGACCTGACCGACATCGACGCCGTCTCGCGCCGCGTCCCCTGCCTGGCCAAGGTCGCGCCCAACGTCGCCCCCGGCGGCACGTACTACATGGAGGACGTGCACCGGGCCGGCGGCATCCCCGCGATCCTGGGCGAGCTGTACCGCGGCGGGATGCTCAACGAGGACGTCCACACCGTCCACTCGCCCTCCATCAAGGAGTGGCTGGAGACCTGGGACGCGCGCGGCGGCTCCCCCTCCGAGGAGGCCGTCGAGCTGTGGCACGCGGCCCCCGGCTGCAAGCGTTCCGCGGAGGCGTTCTCCCAGTCCGAGCGCTGGGACTCCCTCGACCTGGACGCGGCCGGCGGCTGCATCCGGGACGTGGAGCACGCGTACTCCAAGGACGGCGGCCTCGCGGTGCTCAAGGGCAACCTCGCCGAGGACGGCTGCGTGGTGAAGACCGCGGGTGTCGACGAGTCGATCTGGACCTTCGAGGGCCCGGCCGTGGTCTGCGAGTCCCAGGACGAGGCCGTGGACAAGATCCTCCGCAAGGAGGTGAAGGAGGGCGATGTCGTCGTCATCCGCTACGAGGGCCCGCGCGGCGGACCGGGCATGCAGGAGATGCTCTACCCGACCTCCTTCCTGAAGGGCCGGGGCCTGGGCAAGGCGTGCGCGCTCGTCACCGACGGGCGGTTCTCCGGCGGCACCTCGGGCCTCTCCATCGGCCACGCCTCACCGGAGGCGGCGTCCGGCGGCACGATCGCCCTCGTCGAGGACGGCGACCGCGTCCGCATCGACATCCCGAACCGCTCGATCGACCTGCTCGTCGACGAGTCGACGCTCGCCGCCCGCCGCGAGGCGCTGGGCGGGGTGTACGCGCCGAAGCAGCGGGAGCGCAAGGTCTCGGCGGCGCTGCGGGCGTACGCGGCGATGGCGACGAGCGCGGACAAGGGCGCGGTGCGGGACGTCTCCAAGCTGGGCTGAGCCGCCGCGTTTCTCATGGCCTCCGGGCCCGCGTCCCCGCCGGGGTGCGGGCCCGCGGCCGTTGTCGCGCCGGGCCCGGCGGTCGTTGTCGTGCGGGACGCCCTGGACGGCTCACCAGGTGGCGGGTGCCCCGGTGCCCAGGGAGAAGACCGTGCCGTCCGGGGCGGTCGCGTGGACCCGGCCCGGGGTCAGCGAGGGCGCGGGCAGCAGCGGCGGGTAGCGCCCGTCGCCCATGCGCGGCCGGCTCTGGCCGATGAGCCTCCCGTCCACCGCGTCCACGGCCAGCAGGCGCCCGTCGCCCGCGGAGACGTACACCGTGCGCGCGTCCGCCGCCGGGCGGGACAGCTGGGCGACCGAGGTCTCCAGCCGCCAGCGCTGGGCGCCCCGACCGCCGCCGGTGCCGGTGTCCACGGCGAGCAGCGAGCCGCCGCGCCCCGCCACATAGGCGGTGCCGCCGACGACGGCGGCCTGCGCCTGGTCCACGGGCGCGTCCAGGGCGACGCGCCGGACCGCGCCGCCCGCGCCGCGGGCGGCGACCCGGACGACGGCGGTCGTGTAGCCCTCGTGGTCCGAGGCCAGCAGGAACAGCCCCTCGCCCGTGCTCTCGACCGGCGTCAGCAGCCCCGGGAGCCGGCGCTCCCACAGCGTCCGCCCGCTGCCGGGCGCGTGGGCGCGCAGCACGGTGGAGGTCCCGTCGGCGGACGGCGCGACCGCGAGCGCGGGCTCGTCCGGGCGCGGCGGGAGCAGCCACTGGGCCCCGGGCGGGCCGGGGCGCGTCCACCGCTGGGCGCCGGTCGCCGCGTCCAGGGCGCGGACGCGGCCGTCGGCGGAGGCCAGCAGCACGGTGTCGCCGTCCTGCCGGACCGCGACGGCCCGCCCGGGGACGTCCCGGTGCCAGCGCACCGCGCCGGTGGCCGGGTCCCGCGCCTCGTGGCGGGCCCCGCCCGGGGCCGTCACCTGGAGCAGCCCGCCCGCGAGGACGGGGGCGGAGGCGTCGGCGTCCCCCGGCCCCGTGCCGGCGGCCCGCCCCGGCACGGACCAGCGCACGGCACCGGTGGCGGGGTCCAGCCGGGCGGCGGCCACCCCGGGGGCCGCGCAGTAGACCGCCGCGTCCGCTGCCGTGCACACCGGCACGCGGTTCGCCGGCCGGTCGCCGAGTGGTATGTCCCAGGCGGTGGGCGGCGCGGGGGCCGCCGAGCGGGGAGCCGGTGGCCGCCCCTCGTCGCTGCCCGTCATCGTCACGGCGGTGACGGCCCCTGCGGCGGCGAGAACGACCGCCGCCGCGAGGACGGTGACGCGCCGGTGCCGGGTACGGCCTCCGAGGGCGGCGGGGCCGGGCTCCTGGCCTTGAGGGCTCGCGTCCCCGCCCGGGCCGGGCCCGGACAGCGCGCGCCCCGCGCCCTCCGCGCGGCCGGGGCCCGCGTCGCGGCCCGGACCTCCGTCCCCCACCGCCTCCCGCTGCGCGGGAAGGTGCGCCTCCGTGTCGCAGACCGCCGAGGGGGAGGACGCCCGCAGCGCGACCATCAGTTCGTACGGCGTCGGCCGGTCCGCCGGGTCCTTCGCCAGGCAGCGGGACAGCAGCGGCACCAGGTCGTCCGGCACCCCCGCGAGGTCCGGCTCGTCGTGGACGATCTGGTACGCCACGATGTACGGGCTGTCCGAGTCGAACGGCCCCCGCCCCGTCGCCGCGTGCACCAGCACCGCGCCCAGCGCGAACACATCGGCCTCCGGCCCCACTTCACGCGGCCGCTGGAACTGCTCGGGCGCCATGAACGGCGGTGTGCCGATCAACTTGCCCGTCTCCGTGCGGAGATCGCTGTCGCGCGGCCGGGAGATCCCGAAGTCGATGACTTTCGGCCCGTCCTGGGCCAGCATCACGTTGCCGGGTTTGAGATCACGGTGCACCACACCGGCCCGGTGGATGTCCCGCAGCGCCTCCGCGAGCCCCGCGCCCACCCGGCGCAGCCGCACCGGGTCCAGCGGCCCGTTCCGCTTCACCTCGTCGGCCAGCGTCGGGCCGTCGATGAACAGGGTCGCCATCCAGGGCCGCCCGGCGTCCGGGTCCGCGTCCACGACCGGTGCGGTGAACGCGCCGCTCACCTGCCGTGCCGCCGCCACCTCCTGCCGGAAACGCGCCCTGAACTCGGGGTCCGAGGCATGCTCCGCGTGAATGACCTTGACCGCGAGCCGCAGGCCCGAGGCGGACGTGGCGAGATGGACGACGCCCATGCCCCCGGTGCCGAGACAGTCCTCCAGCCGGTACTGCCCGGCATGTTCCGGATGTTCCGCTTCCGGGAAGGGCCCGGCGCTGCGCAGCGGTGGCATCTCCACCCCCGTCCGATGGTGCCCACTCGCGACGCTCGGAGCCTAGTCGATGATGCGTGCGATCCAGCCACCGCTTGCTAGCCTGCGCGCGGCGGGCACACCGGCCCGCCCTGCGTAGTGACGGGGGTCAGCCAGTGGCTGTGGACGAGACACGGGACGCGGCACAGGACGGGACGCGGACCGCCGCAACACCGGCCGCGCACACGGGAGTCGGGCCCGCCGCGGAGACGGCCGCCGCCTCCGGGGTGCGCCGCTACCCGGTCGCCCCGGGCGTGCGGCTCAATGTGCGCTCCGGACCGGGGACCCAGTACGCGCTGGTCCGGGTGCTGCCCCTGGGGGCCGGCGTCCCGATCAACTGCCAGTGCCCGGGGGAGCGCGTCACCGGCACCTACGGCACCTCCAACATCTGGGACAACATCGCCAACGGCCAGTTCGTCTCCGACGCGTATGTACGCACGGGCAGCGACGGCTACGTGGCGATCCGCTGCGCCTGACCGGCCGCCCGCTTCCCCTGCCCGGTCCGCTCTCCGACCGGCCGCCGTGCCGCGCCGCCGGTCGGAGAGCGGACCGGGGATAATCGATTCCGTGAGCGAGCACTCCCGGAACACCTCAGGCGCCCCCGACAAGCCCGGCGGCGGCACCACCGCGCCGACCGGCCCGCGGCCCGAGCCGATCCGCTACTTCGGCACCACCTGGGTCGACCACGACGGCCACTACGCCCTGCGCCGCGCCGCCCTCTTCACGGGCTCGCTCGTCACCGCCTTCGCGGCCGCCCTGATCCTGCGCCTCGCCTACGACGGGCTGTCCATCGCGCAGGTCGGCGGCTTCGTCAACGCGATCGTCGTGGTGATGTTCGCGGTGTGCAGCGCCATCGCCTTCCGCAAGACCTGGGAGAGCTACACCCGCCGCCCCTCCGGTTCCTCCTCGGAGGACGCGCTGCGCAGCCTGAAGGCGATCGGCTTCATCGGCTCCCTCATCGCCTACGCCCTGCGCTGCCTCAAGGAGGCCCCGGGCGAGCAGCTGCGCCGCACCGAGTACGAGGCGGCCCTGCGCCAGTACGAGAAGCGCCGCACCACCCGCTCCGGCAACCCGGCCAACCGCGACCAGCCCGGCAGGCCCCGCCGCAAGCCCTCCTGACGCCCCGGCGGGCCCGGCGGCCAGGGGAAAGCCCCGCTCCGCGCCGCCCTCACGCGGCAGGATCGCCGCATGACCGAACTCACCGACGCCCGCCGCGCCCGCTCCTTCGACCTCGCCGCCGCCCAGTACGACCACGCCCGCCCCGGCTACCCGCCCGCCCTCTTCGACCTGGTCGAGGAACTGGCCGGACGCCCCCTCGCCGGTGCCCGGGTCGCGGACGTCGGCGCCGGCACCGGGATCGCCACCCGCCTGCTGCGTGAGCGCGGCGCGCAGGTGACCGCGGTCGAACCGGGCGCCGGCATGGCCGCCCAGCTCCGGCGCGCCACCCCCGGGGTCCCCGTCGTCCGCGGTCTCGGCGACGCCCTGCCCCTCGCCTCGTCGAGCCTCGACCTCGTCACCTACGCCCAGTCCTTCCACTGGACCGACCCCGACCGCTCCCTCCCCGAGGCCCTGCGCGTTCTGCGCCCGGGCGGCGCCCTCGCCGTCTGGTGGAACATCGCCGACAACGGCGTCCCCTGGATCGCCGCCCAGGCCAAGCGGATGTGGACCGACCTCGGGGGAGGGGTGTACGGCACACCCGGCCGGGCCGGTGAACTCCCCGCCGACCCGCTGCGCACCGAGCACCGCCTGCACTGGACGCGGCGGGTGCCGCTGGAGACCCACCTCGCGAACATCGGCAGCCACTCCCTCTTCCTGGCCGGCGACCCGGACCGCGGCCGGGCCTTCCTCGACCGCGAGCGCGGACTGCTGCTGCGCGAGTTCCCGGACGGCACGGTCGAGGAGGTCTACGCGGTCGAGCTGATCGTCACCCGCCGCCCGCCCCGGAACGCCTGACGCGCCACGCCTTGACGCGCGGCACCCGCGGGAGCAGTATTCATCACATGATGAATTCTTCCGGCGTCGCCGTCCTCGCCCGCGGCCTCACCGTCGCCAGGGGAGACCGCACCGTCCTGCGCGGACTCGACTTCACCGTCCACCCCGGCCGCATCACCGGGCTCCTCGGGCCCTCCGGCTGCGGCAAGTCCACCCTGATGCGCGCCGTCGTCGGCTCCCAGGCCAAGGTCACCGGCACCCTGGAGGTCCTCGGCCGGCCCGCCGGCGACGCCGGACTCCGCGCCCGCATCGGCTACGTCACCCAGGCCCCGTCCGTCTACGACGACCTCACCGTCCGGCAGAACCTCGACTACTTCGCCGCCGTGCTGCTCCCCGGCCGCGCCGCCCGGGACGCCCGCCGCGAGACCGTCGCCCGCGCCATCGAGGACGTGGCCCTCACCGCGCACGCCGACGCCCTGGCCGGCCGGCTCTCCGGAGGCCAGCGCAGCCGGGTCTCCCTCGCCGTCGCCCTCCTCGGCACCCCCGAGGTCCTGGTCCTCGACGAACCGACCGTCGGCCTCGACCCCGTCCTCCGCCGGGACCTGTGGAACCTCTTCCACCGCCTGGCCGAGGAGCGCGGCACGACGATCCTGGTGTCCTCCCACGTCATGGACGAGGCCGAGCGCTGCCACCGGCTGATCCTCATGCGCGAAGGCACGATCCTCGCCGAGGACACCCCCGAGGACCTGCGCACCCGCACCCGCAGCGCCACCGTCGAGGAAGCGTTCCTCCGCCTCGTCGACGAGGCAGCGGCCGCCCCCGCCCCCGACGGCGAACCCGCCGGACACCCCGCCCCGGCCCCCGCCGACACCCCGAAGGAGAGCGCCCGATGAGCGTCTCCCGCACCCTCACCACCGCCGCCCGCGTGCTGCGCCAGCTCCGCCACGACCCGCGCTCCATCGCCCTGATGCTGCTCGTGCCGTGCGTGATGCTCTTCCTGCTCCGGTACGTCTTCGACGCCGACCCCCGCACCTTCGACTCGGTCGGCGCCTCGCTGCTCGGGATCTTCCCCCTGATCACCATGTTCCTGGTGACCTCCATCGCCACCCTGCGCGAACGCACCTCCGGCACCCTGGAACGCCTGCTCGCCATGCCCCTCGCCAAGGGCGACCTCATCGCCGGCTACGCCCTCGCCTTCGGCCTGGTCGCCGCCCTCCAGTCCCTCCTCGCCACCGGCCTCGCCGTCTGGGCGCTCGGGCTCGACGTCATCGGCTCGCCCTGGCTGCTCCTCCTCGTCGCCCTGCTCGACGCGCTCCTCGGCACCGCCCTCGGGCTCTTCGTCTCCGCGTTCGCCGCCTCCGAGTTCCAGGCGGTCCAGTTCATGCCGGCCGTGATCTTCCCCCAGCTGCTGCTCTGCGGCCTCTTCGCCCCGCGCGACACCATGCAGCCCGTCCTCGAAGCGATCTCCAACGTGCTGCCCATGTCCTACGCGGTGGACGCGATGAACGAGGTCCTGCGCAACGCCGACCCGACCGGCGTCTTCGTCCGGGACGTCCTCGTCGTCGCGGGCTGCGCGGCCCTGGTCCTCGTCCTCGGCGCGGCGACCCTCCGCCGGCGCACCGCCTGAACGCCCCCGGCTTTCTGCCTGCGTCCGCCGTCCGGACAGCCCCGCCGCCCGCCCGCGCCCGGTGAAAGGATGTGCGTGGACGCATCCCCACCGGCGAGGTGAACGAAGCAATGACCCAGACAGTCGCAGTCCTCGGTACCGGAAAGATCGGCGAGGCCCTGCTCAGCGGCATGATCCGAGCCGGCTGGCGGCCCGCCGACGTACTGGTCACCACCCGTCGCGCCGACCGCGCCGAGGAACTGCGCGCCCGCTACGGCGTCGAGCCCGTCACCAACGCCGAGGCCGCCAAGCGCGCCGACACCCTCATCCTGGCCGTCAAGCCCCAGGACATGGGCCGGCTGCTCGACGAACTCGGCCCCCATGTCGCCCCGGACCGCCTCGTCGTCAGCGCCGCGGCCGGTATCACCACCGCCTTCATCGAGGAGCGCCTCGCGGCCGGCACCCCCGTCGTCCGGGTCATGCCCAACACCCCCGTCCTCGTCGACGAGGGCATGTCCGTCATCTCCGCGGGCAGTCACGCCACCACCGCCCATGTGGTCCACACCGAGGAGATCTTCGGCGGCGTCGGCAAGACCCTCCGCGTCCCGGAGTCCCAGCAGGACGCGGCCACCGCGCTCTCCGGCTCGGGCCCCGCGTACTTCTACTTCCTCGTCGAGGCGATGACGGACGCCGGCATCCTCCTCGGCCTGCCGCGCGCGCAGGCGCACGACCTGATCGTGCAGGCCGCCATCGGCGCCGCGGTGATGCTCCGCGACAGCGGCGAGCACCCCGTCAAGCTCCGCGAGGCGGTCACCTCCCCGGCGGGCACCACCATCAGCGCCATCCGGGAGCTGGAGAACCACGGGGTGCGGGCCGCCCTGATCGCCGCGCTGGAGGCGGCCCGCGACCGCAGCCGCGAGCTGGCCTCCGGCAACGGCTGACCAGGGGACTCGGCAGGGTCGGGCGGCGGGGCCCCGACCCCGCCGCCCGACCTCTCAGCCCGCCGGCAGCAGCCCGATCGCCCGGTACGCGTCGTCGACCAGCGGACGCGCGAGAGCGGTGGCCCGCTCGGCCCCCGCCCGTAGCACCGCGTCGACGTACCCGTGGTCCGCGGCGATCTCCGCGTGCCGCTTCCGGATCGGCGCCAGCAGCTCCACCACCGCCTCGGCCGCGTCCCGCTTCAGGTCCCCGTACGAGCGGTACTCCCCGGCGAGGACCGCCGGGTCGGCGCCCGTGCACGCGGCCAGGATCTCCAGCAGATTGGCGAGCCCCGGCCGCTCGGCCCGGTCGTACACGACATCCGTCCCGCTGTCGGTCACCGCCCGCATGATCTTCTTCCGCACCAGGTCCGCCTCGTCCAGCAGATAGACGATCCCCGCCCCCGGCTCATGGGACTTGCCCATCTTGGACGTCGGGTCCTGGAGGTCCATGACCCGCGCGGCGACCGGCGGGTGGGTGGCCCGGGGCACGGTGAAGGTGTGCCCGTGGCGCTGGTTGAACCGCACCGCGAGATCCCTGGTCAGCTCCACATGCTGCGTCTGGTCGTCACCGACCGGCACCTCGTCGGTCCGGTACGCCAGGATGTCCGCCGCCATCAGCACCGGATAGGTGAGCAGCGACAGCCGCACCCCCTGCCCCGCGCTCTGCGCCCGCGCGCCCTTCTCCTTGTACTGGATCATGCGCCGCAGCTCGCCGTCGGTGGCCGTGCACTCCAGCAGGTACGACAGCCGGGTGTGCTCATGGACATGGCTCTGGACGAACAGAGTGCACAGCTCCGGGTCGAGCCCGGCCGCCAGCAGCAGCGTCGCCGACTGCCGGGTGAGTCTGCGGACCCGCGCCGGATCGTGCTCGACGGTGAGGGCGTGCAGGTCCACGACGCTGAAGAGCGCGTCCGCCCCGTGCTGGTCGACCTCGACCCACCGCCGCATCGCGCCGAGGTAGTTCCCCAGAGTGAGGTGTCCGGTCGGCTTGATCCCGCTGAAGATGCGCGTCATTCCTGGCTCCGTCTCCCGATCGTGGCGATCGTCCTGGTCGGAGCCGCCGCACCGGCGGCCGGCCCCCTCGGGAGGGAGAAACGCGAACGGCCGCCGAGGCGGCGGCCGTTGAGTGCATACGTGAGTGCCGGCCGCCGTCAGGCGGCCCACCAGAGGGTGCGGCACGTACGCGAGGTCATGCGCCACAGGCTACTCCCCGCACGGCTCCCAGGTGCGGGTTTGACACCGCCGGTCCCGATCCGTAGTGTTCTCCGAGTTGTCCGATGTGAGCACCGACTCCGGTCGGCCCCGGACAACCATTCCGCAAGACCCACCGAGAACGAGCGACATTCACTGTCGCCCGTCCTTTCGTGCACTCCTGCGAAATGCGTTCGGCGCGTTCGAATTCGATTCGTGCGCCGTCCGAGGATTCGGCCCCGATTGGCTTCGGGCCCAAGGAATCCGCTAAGGTCTCACCTCGTCGGAACGGCTCAACGGCCGGGAAGACGACTCCCGCTGACTGGGAATCGGGCCCGAAAGAGTCTGATAGAGTCGGAACCGCCGGAAGGCCGAAAGGGCCGGAAAGCGGAGAGTGAAACCGAGGAAATCGGATCGGGAAACGGTCTGATAGAGTCGGAAACGCAAGACCGAAGGGAAGCGCCCGGAGGAAAGCCCGCAGAAGTTCTGGGGGTGAGTACGAAGGAAGCGTCCGTTCCTTGAGAACTCAACAGCGTGCCAAAAATCAACGCCAGATTAGTTGATACCCCGTCCAGCCGACAGGTTTGTTGGTTGGTCGAGGTTC
>NZ_JBEXXN010000018.1:0-121381 GCF_040630445.1 Streptomyces sp. NPDC005805 | reverse complement strand
TGCCGCTGGCCGGCGTCCGGCCGGGGGCGGGTCAGCCGCCGTGGCGGGCGCCCGCGCGGGTGCGGCGGCGGAGGGTCGGGGCGGGGGCGGGCGGGTGGGGCGCGGTGGGCCGGGGCCCGTCTGCCGTGCGGTCGGTCTCGGCGAGGCGGTGGGCGAGGGAGGCGGCCGTGGGGTTGCGGAACAGGTCCCGCAGGGTCAGGTCCTGGCCGAACTCGGCGCGGATCCGGTTGAGGAGCCGGACGGCCAGGAGGGAGTGGCCGCCGGTGCGGAAGAAGTTGTCGTCCGGGCCGACCGGGCGGCCGTCGAGGACGGCCCGGAAGAGGAGCAGCAGGCGCTCCTGCCGGGGGTCGGCGGACGGCGCCTCCGGCGGCTCCTCCTCGGTGCGGGGCTGCTCGCCGGGGGCGGGCGGCCGGCCGGTCACGATCCGCACCGGGGCCAGGTACTCCGGCAGCCGTTCGGCGGCCCAGCCGCGCAGCTCCGCCTCCGTCTGCGCCGCCCCGGGCGCACGGGTGATGTACGCGTACAGCCGGTCCTCGTGGACGGCGACGGTCGCTTCGGTGACCGCCGGGTGGGCGAGGAGGACCGCCTCCACACGGCCGGGCTCGACCGGGTAGCCGCCGCCGGCGGTGAGGGTGGCGACGGGGCGCAGGGAGCCGCCGTCGGGGGCGAGATAGGCCCGGCGGCCGGTGGCGTGGAGGGTGCCGTCGGGGGTGCGGGTGTGGACCTCGCCGGGGACGCGGACGGGCGCGGGGCGGCCGTGCTCGTCGAGAACGGTCTCCCGAGTGGGCCCAGGCTCGGAGGGCGGGGCGTAGGGCGTGCCGGACACCCGCACCGCCGGGTCGGCGGCGAACGCGTCGAGGGTCGCGACGAGCCGCCGGGCGAGCAGCCGCGCCGTGTCCGCGTCGTAGAGGGCGGTGGCGTACTCCAGGGCACCGCGCAGTCCGGCCGGTGCGCCGTCGGCGTCGGCCCGCTCGGTGAGGGCGAAGGTGAGGTCGCTCTTGGCGCCGGTGCCGGTGAACGCGACCGGGTCACCGTCGAAGGCGGACGGGGCGGTGGCCGGTCCCCCGGCGGCGGCGTGCACCTGGAGCATCACCTGCACCAGCGGGGCGTGGGCGGCGGAGCGGTGCGGGCTGAGGTGTTCGACGAGCCGGTCGAAAGGCAGGTCCTGGTGGCTGTAGGCCCCGAGCCCGGCCGTCCGGACACGGCGCACCAGCTCACCGGCCTCGGGGTCGCCGGAGGTGTCGGTGCGCAGCACCAGCGTGTTGACGAAGAAGCCGACGAGCGGGTGGAGGGCGTCGTCCGCGCGGCCCGCGACGGTGGTGCCGATCGCCACGTCGGTGCCGGCGCCGTGCCGGGTGAGGAGGGCGGCGAGCGCGGCCTGCACCACCATGAACAGGGTGGCGCCGTGCTCCCGGGCGCAGCGCAGCAGGCCCCGGTGGGTGGCGGCGCTCACCTCGAAGGCGGTGAGGGCGCCCGCCCCGTCGCTCTCGACGGGCCGGGGCCGGTCGGTGGGCAGGGCGAGCAGCGGGGGCAGGCCGTCGAGTGCGGTCCGCCAGTGCGTCAACTGCGCCTGGGCGATGCCGTGTTCGCCGTCGAGGAGGTCGTGCTGCCAGAGGGTGTAGTCGGTGTACTGGACGGGCAGCGGCTGCCAGTCGGGGGCCCGGCCCTCGGAGCGGGCCCGGTACGCGGTGTCCAGATCGGCGAGGAGGCAGGCGGTGGACCAGCCGTCGCCGGCGATGTGGTGGACCAGCAGGACCAGGGTCTGCCGCCCGTCGCCGCCGGTGATCAGGGAGGCCCGGAACGGGATCTCGGCGGCCAGGTCGAAGACATGTCCGGCCGCCGCGTCGACGGCGGTCCGCAGGGCCTCCGGCCCCTCGGCGCGGACCTGTTCGAGGACGGGCGTGGCGTCCTCGCGGACCTCCTGGTAGGGCTCGCCGTCCGCGGAACGGTAGACGGTCCGCAGCACCTCGTGCCGCCCGGCGACATCGGCGAGCGCCGCCGCCAGGGTGTCCGGCTCGACGGGCCGGTGCAGCCGGGTCACCACGGGGATGTTGTACGTGGCGCTGGGCCCTTCCAGCCGGCCCAGGAACCACAGGCGGAGCTGCGCGGCGGAGAGCGGGACGCGCGCGGGACGCTCCTCGGCCGGTACGGGCCGCAGCGCGGGCCGGGCCGGACCGGCGGCCTGTGCGGCGAGGCGGCGCAGCAGCCCGCGGGGGGTCGGTGCGAGGAACACATCGCGGATCACGGCCTCGGTGCCGAGGGCGGCGCGGATGCGGTTGGTGAGCTTGCCGGCGAGGAGCGAATGCCCGCCCAGCTTGAAGAAGTTCTCTCCCGGGGCGACCTCCTCCCGGCCCAGCACCTCCGCGAAGAGGCCGCGCAGGATCTCCTCCCGGGGGTCGGCCGCCGCCCCGGAGCCGGACGGGGTCTCCTCGTCGGTGCGGGGTGCGGTCCGGCGGGCGGCGGCGTCGGCGAGTGCCCGGTGGCGTCGGTCGAGGGCGTCGCGTTCGGCGTCGGTGAGCAGGGCGACGGCGCTCAGCGGTGTGTCCTCGGCGTCGTCGGCGTGCTCGGCGAGAGCGGTCAGGGCGCGGCGGAAGAGGTCCAGGAGGAGGGCGGCGGTCTCGGTGTCGTACAGCTCGGTCGCGTACTGGAGCCCGAGGCGCAGGGTGGCGGGTTCACCGTCGGGGCCGTGGGTCTGGGCGCAGTGGAAGCCGAGGTCGAACTTGGCGGTGGCCAGGTCCGCCCCGTCCAGGGTGCCGTGGGTGCCGCCGAGCCGGACGGAGGGGTCCTCGGCGGTCTGGGTGCTGACCATGACCTGGAAGAAGGGGTGACGGGCCAGGGAGCGTTCGGGGTTGAGGTCTTCCACGAGGAGGTCGAAGGGGAGGTCGTCGTGGGCGAACGCGGCGAGGTCGCCGTCCCGGACGCGGGCCACCAGCTCGGCGAGGGTCGGGTCGCCGGAGAGGTCGGTGCGCAGGGCGAGGGTGTTCACGAAGAAGCCGACCAGTTCGTGCAGGCCCGCCTCGGGCCGTCCGGCGACGGGTGTGCCGACGACCTGGTCCGTGCCCGCGCCGGCCGCCCGGAGGGCGAGGGCGAGGGCGGCCCGGACGACCATGAAGAAGGTGGCGCGCCGGGCGCGGGCGACGCCGATGAGTGCCCGGTGGGTGGCCGCGTCCAGCTCCGCCGTCAGGACCGCGCCCCGGTGGCCGGGCTCCGTGGGCCGGGGCCGGTCGGCGGGCAGCCGGGTCTCGGCCGGGATGCCGTCCAACGCCTTCCGCCAGTGTGTCAACTGCGCTTCCGCAATGCCGTGTTCACCGTGCTTGCCGAGCAGGACTTCGTGCTGCCAGAGGGTGTAGTCGGTGTACTGGACGGGCAGCGGCGGCCAGTCGGGGGCCCGGCCCTCGGCCCGCGCCCCGTACGCGGTGTCCAGATCGCCGAGGAGCACGCCGACCGACCAGCCGTCGGTGGCGATGTGGTGCACGGACAGCACCAGCACCGCCGTCCCGTCGTCCACCGCGAACAGTCCTACACGCAGCGGCAGTTCACGGGTGATGTCCAGCGGCAGACGGGCGAAGGCGGTCACCCGCTCGTCCACGTCCGCCGCCCCACATGCCACCACCTCGAACGGCACACGCGGCGCGTCCAGCACCTCCTGGTACGGCTCACCGTCCCACGCCGGGTACACCGTGCGCAGCACCTCGTGCCGCTCGACGACGTCCCGCACGGCCGCCGCCAGCACGGTGGGGTCCGGCAGGGCGTCCAGGCGCAGTACCAGGGGTGCGTTGTAGGCCGAGGAAGAGCCTTCAAGCCGGTTCAGGAACCACAGCCGGCGCTGGGCGAAGGAGAGCGGGACGCGCTCCGGGCGCTTCTCGGCCGGGACGGGGCACAGCGGGGGCCGGGTCACATCGGTGCTTCGCCCGGCGAGGCGGCGCAGCAACTGCCGGGGAGACGGCGCGAGGAACACATCGCGGATCGCGGCCTCCGCGCCCAGCGCGGCGCGGATGCGGTTGGTGAGCTTGCCGGCCAGGAGTGAATGGCCGCCCAGCTTGAAGAAGTTCTCCCCGGCCGCGACCTCCTCCCGGCCCAGTACCTCCGCGAAGAGGCCGCGCAGGATCTCCTCCCGGGGGTCGGCAGGGGACGCGGAGGGCGTCGGCCTCTCGGTGGGGGGCGTCGCGCGCCGTTCGGCGGCGTCCGCGAGCGCCCGGTGGCGGCGGTCCAGGGCGTCCCGTTCCGCCCCGGTCAGCAGCTCGACCGCGCTGAGCGGTGTGTCCTCGCCCTGCGCGGCGAAGATCCCGAGCGAGCGCCGGAAGAGATCGAGGAGCAGGGCGGCCGTCTCCTCGTCGTAGAGATCGGTCGCGTACTGGAGTCCCAGGGTCAGCCCGCCGGGTTCGCCCGCCGGGGCCCGGGTCTCCAGGCAGGAGAAGCTCAGATCGAACTTGGCGGTGGCGAGGTCGGCGTCGTCGAGTTCGGCCGACAGGCCGCCGAGGGCGGGCTGCTTCTCCTGGCGGGTCCCGGTGCTGACCATGACCTGGAAGAACGGGTGACGGCCCAGGGACCGTTCGGGGTTCAGGTCCTCCACCAGCAGGTCGAACGGCAGGTCCTCATGGGCGAACGCGGCCAGGTCCCCGTCCCGGACCCGGGCCACCAACTCGGCGAGGGTCGGATCGCCCGACAGATCCGTGCGCAGGGCGAGGGTGTTCACGAAGAAGCCGACCAGCTCGTGCAGATCCTCCTCGGGCCGTCCCGCCACCGGTGTACCGACGACCTGGTCCGTGCCCGCGCCGGCCGCCCGCAGCGCGAGCGAGAGGGCCGCCCGCACCACCATGAAGAAGGTGGCGCGCTGCGCCCGGCCCACACCGAGGAGCGCCCGGTGGGTGGCCGCGTCCAGCTCCGCCGTCACGACCGCGCCCCGGTGGCCGGGCTCCATGGGCCGGGGCCGGTCGGCGGGCAGCCGGGTCTCGGCCGGGATGCCGTCCAACGCCTTCCGCCAGTGGGCGAGTTGCTCGTGTGCGGTGCTGTCGGGGTCCTCGGGGTCGCCGAGCATGTCCCGCTGCCAGAGGGCGTAGTCCGCGTACTGGACGGGCAGCGCCTCCCACTGCGCGGCGCCGCCCTCGGCGCGGGCCCGGTAGGCCGCGTCCAGGTCGCCGAGGAGGACGCCGACCGACCAGCCGTCGGTGGCGATGTGATGCACGGACAGCACCAGCACCGCCGTCCCGTCGTCCACCGCGAACAGACCTACACGCAGCGGCAGTTCACAGGTGATGTCGAGTGATAGCCGGGCGAAGGCGGTCACCCGCTCGTCCACGTCCGCCGCCCCGCACGCGACCACCTCGAACGGCACCCGGGGCGGAGCCAGAATCTCCTGGTACGGCTCACCGTCCCGCGCCGGGTACACCGTGCGCAGCACCTCGTGCCGTTCCACCACGTCCCGCACCGCCGCCTCCAGGGCCACGGCATCCGGCAGAGCGCCCAGCCGCAGGACCAGCGGAGCGTTGTAGGCCGAGGAGGAACCCTCCAGCCGGTTCAGGAACCACAGCCGACGCTGGGCATAGGACAGGGGGATCACGGTTGCTGCTCCTCGGGGGTTGCGGTGACGAGTGGGTGGGCGGCCGGTGCGGTCGGCGGTCAGGCATCCCGCGCGGCCGTCAGCTCCTCGATGCGGGCGGCGAGGTCGCGCAGCCGCGGGTTGGCGTAGACGGCCTTGACCGGCAGCGTCACCGAGAGTTCGGCGCGTACCCGGGAGGCGAGTTTGATGGCGAGCAGGGAGTGGCCGCCGAGCTTGAAGAAGTTGTCCTCGGGGCCGATGGACGCGGCGCCCAGGACCTGCTTCCACACGCGGGCGATCAGCTCCTCCGCCGGGCCGTTCAGCCCGTCCGCGTCCGCCGGGCCGGCCGGGTCCTGCTCCTCCGGGGCCGCGACCAGCGCGGACAGCGCGGACCGGTCGAGCTTGCCGCTCGGCGTCGTGGCGAAGCGGTCCACCGCGACGAACGCGGACGGCACCATGTACGCGGGCAGGGCGGCCGACAGCGCGGGACGCAGGGCGTCGGCGTCGCCGCCCCGGTGGTAGGCGATGAGGCAGGCGCTGCCCGAGGCGTCCTCGCCGAGGATCACGGCCGCCTCGTGGACGCCGCCGATCCGGGTCAGGGCGGCCTCGATCTCCGGGAGTTCGATGCGGTGGCCGCGCAGCTTCACCTGGCCGTCGGCGCGGCCGAGGTAGGCGAGGCGGCCCCCGGGCAGGAGGCGGCAGCGGTCGCCGGTGCGGTACATACGCCCGCCCGTGACGCCGGGCGACGGGGTCGACGGGTCGGACGGGTCGGACGGGTCGGACGGGTCGGCGACGAAACGTTCCGCGGTGAGGGCGGGGCGGCCCCGGTAGCCGCGACCGACGCGCGGGCCCGCGAGGTACAGCTCTCCGGTCTCCCCCGGGGCGACCGGGGCCAGGTGCTCGTCCAGGAGGAGCGCCCGCAGTCCGGGCAGGGCGGTGCCGATATGCGGTGCGCCCGGCGCGTCGATCCAGGCCGAGGTGGCGTCGACGGTGCACTCGGTGGGGCCGTAGACGTTGAGGGCGCGCAGCAGTCCGGAGGCGTGGGCGGCGGCGAGGCGGTCCCACAGGGAGGGGCTGATCGCCTCGCCGCCGACGAGGAGGGTCAGCGGGCGGGGTCCGCCGTCGGGGGTGAGCAGGTCGAGCAGCGGATCGGCGTGCGAGGGCGTGATGTCGAGGTCGGTCAGGGCGTGCGCGTCGATGAACGCGGCGAGCAGGGCGGGGTCGCGGCGGGTCTCCTCGTCGATCATGACGAGGGTGTCGCCCCGGGAGAGCCGGACCCACTGCTGCACGGAGGCGTCGAAGGAGGGCGAGGCGTTCCAGCCGACCCTGCGGCCCTCGCCGGTGGCCGCGCCCGCCGACTCCAGTTCCCGCAGAAGGAGGGAGGCGGCGCCTCGGCCGATCTCGACGCCCTTGGGGCGTCCGGTGGAGCCGGAGGTGTAGATGACGTAGGCGAGGGTGCCGGCGGTCACGGCGACCGGTGCGAAGGGGGTGGTCTCGGCTGCGGGGGCGGTCAGTTCGGCGACGGTGACGGTCCCCGCGCCGCCGGCCGGGGCCTCGGCCGCCTCGGCGCCGTCCGCGACGACGACCAGGTCGGCGCCGGAGTCCTCGACGAGGTAGCGGCGGCGCTCGGCGGGCAGGGCCGGGTCGACGGGGAGGTAGGCGGCGCCGGCGGCGAGGGTGCCGACCAGGGCGGTGACGAGGGCGGCTCCGCGCGGCAGACAGAGCGCCACGACGCTCTCCGGGCCCGCGCCGAGGGCGGTGAGCCGGGCGGCGACGGCGGCGGCCTCGGCGCGCAGTTCACCGAAGGTGAGGGTGCGGTCACCGGCGACGACCGCACCGCGGTCGCCGGGGACGGCGGCGAGCCGGGCCATCAGGTCGGCCGCGCCGGTCCCGGCGGCGCAGGAGCCGCAGGCGCAGACGGCGAGGTCGGTGGCGCCGCTCGCGGCACCGGCACCACGGCAGTCGGAGAGCTGCGCGGCGGAACGCTCGGGGAGGACGGCGGTCATGTCGGGGCTCACATTCCGTACGGAGAGGCGGACGGGGCGGTGGTCGGGGAGCAGTCGGACAGCGGCACCGGCTCGCCCATCGCGACGAGGATCTTGCGGTCCCCGGTGAAGGACTCGCGGCCGTGGGCGCAGAGGATGTTGTCGACGAGCATCAGGTCGCCGTTCTGCCAGCTCTCGCGGACGGTGACGGCCTGGTAGGCCGCGTTGATCGCGTCCACCTCGGAGTCGGTGAGGGGGGTGCCGTCGCCGAGCCGGGTGTCGAACGGGAGGCCGTCCGCGCCGAAGGTCTCGGTCAGCACCTCGCGCACGTCCTCGTCCAGGCTGCGGGCGTTCCAGAAGGCGAAGTGGTTGAACCAGACCTGCTCGCCGGTCACCGGGTGGGTGATGATCGCGGAGCGGAGCTGGCGGGTCCGCAGGGTGTCCTCGTCCAGCCACTCGTAGCCGATGGCGTGCTCGTCGCAGTACGCCTCGGCGCCCGCCGGCTCCTCCGAGGAGAAGGCCTTGCGCCAGGGCATGCCCGCCAGGTCGGAGTAGTTGCGGATCAGCAGCCAGCCCGCCTCGGCGAACCGGGCGACCAGCTCCGGCGGGAGCAGGGCGAGCGCCTTGCGCATGTCGCCGATGGTGGTGGCGCCGCCGGTCTCGGAGGCGGTGACGCAGCCGAAGAGGAGGACGCCGGGGAAGTCCAGGGTGTAGCTGTTCTCGTTGTGCAGGCGGATCGGCTGGGCGGCCGGCAGGTCGGTGGAGGAGAAGACGCCCTCGCCGAAGTCGGTGCGCGGGGTGGCCTTCTCCTTGTATCCGGCGCGCTGGGCGATGAGCGCGTCCCGCGCCTCGGCGAAGTCCGCCGCGTCGGTCACCGGCAGTCCGCGCAGCATCAGCGCGCCGGAGCGGTGCAGTTCGGCCTGGATCGCGGACCGCTGGGCGGTCAGCCAGGCGGTGGCCTCGGCCAGGGTCGCGAAGTGGGGCGCCTGCACGAGGGCCGGCTTGCCGGGCTCCCGTACGACGGTCGGGCCGGCGGTGGACGGGTTCGGCGCGAAGGTGGTCATGGCGGGGTTCCTTGTCTTCTGTGTCTTCTGTGGGAGTCCGGGGTGCGGGTGGGGTGGTGGCGGGACCGCCGGGCAGGCCCGTTGAGTGCAACCGGTCGTGACGGGACCTCAGGCGCTGGTGGCCGCGGTGCCGTGGAGGGCTTCGAGGACCGGGTTCAGCCGGGCGAAGAAGCCGGGCAGGTCCTGCTGGAAGTAGAAGTGGTCGCCGGGCAGCACCTCGGGCTCGATCTCGTGCCCGGCCACCCCGGACCAGCCGGCGAGCATGCCGACCGGCACGATGGGGTCGGTGTCGCCGCCGAAGACCGCGACCGGGCAGTCCAGCCGCACGCCAGGGGCGGTGCAGCGGTAGACGTCGTCGATGGCGAAGTCGGCCCGGATGGACGGCAGGACGATCTCGCGCAGCTCCGGGTCGTCGAGGATGCCGTCGTCCGTGCCGCCGCGCGCCTTGATGGCGGCCACCAGCTCGTCGTCGTCCATCCGCTCGGGGTACACGGGGCACTGGTTGGGCAGGACGGGCGCCCGGCAGGCGGAGGCGATCAGTCCGCGCGGGGTGCGGCCCGCGGCCTGGAGGGCGCGGGTCACCTCGAAGGCGACCAGGGAGCCCATGCTGTGGCCGAGGACGACCAGGGCGCCGGTGTCGGCGGGAAGCGCGTCGACCACCGGCAGGGCCAGGTCGTCGACGGAGCCGGGCAGGTCCTCGCAGTAGCGGGCGCCCCGGCCCGGGTACTGGCCGATCAGCAGCCGCACATCGGCCGGCAGGTGCTCGCGCCAGACGCTGTACGCGTGGGCGTTGCCGCCGGCGTGCGGGAGCACCAGCAGCGACAGGCGGTGCGGCGCGTCCCCGGGGAGGTCCCAGACGACGTCCTCGGGGGCGGGGCCGGGACCGGCCTCGGGGCTCGGGGAGGTGGTGGCGTCGTTGCTGCTCATGAGCTGATCCGATCTGTCTCGGTGCGGCGGCGGAGGGCGGGTCGCGCCTTCCGTGCCGGAGTGGTCCTGAGGGTGTCGATGTGCGCCGCGAGCCGGGCCGCGGTGGGGTGCTGGAACACGTCCCGCACGGTGAGGCGGACGTCGAGGGCGCCGGCGATGTGGTTGGTGAGGCGGGCTCCCAGGAGGGAGTGGCCGCCGAGGGCGAAGAAGTCGTCGTCGATGGTGAGGGCGTCGGTGGGGGTGTCGAGGGTGCGGGCGAAGAGGGCGAGCAGGGTCTCTTCGAGGTGCGTGCGCGGGGCGCGTCCGCCGGTGGTGAGGGGCGCGGGGGCGGGCAGGGCACGCTTGTCGACCTTGCCGTTCGGGGTGAGGGGCAGCCGCTCCAGAACGGTCAGGTAGGTGGGCACCAGGTGCTCGGGCAGCCGGTGCGCCACATGTCGGCGGATCTCGTCCGGTGCGGTGTCCCGCGCGGTGACGAGGTAGGCGGCGAGCCGGTCCCGGTGGACGGTGACCACGGCCTGGGCGACGTCGGGGTGGGTGAGCAGCGCGGCCTCGGTCTCGCCGGGTTCGACCCGGAAGCCACGGATCTTGATCTGGTCGTCCGCCCGGCCCTCGTAGACCAGACGGCCGTGGGCGTCGAAGCGGGCCAGGTCGCCGGTGCGATAGAGGCGGGTGCCCCGGCCGCCGAAGGGGTTGGGGACGAAACGGGTGGCGGTCAGGTCCGGTCGGCCCAGGTAGCCGTGGGCCAGGCCCTCCCCCGCGAGATACAACTCACCGGTGACCCCGGGCGGGCAGAGGTTGAGGTGTGCGTCGAGCACATAGGCGCCCTTGTTGATCAGAGGTACGCCGATCGGGACGAGGGTGTGGGGCGCGTCGCCCGGTTCAATGGCGTGGGTGGTGGTGAAGCCCATGGACTCGGCAGGGCCGTAGCCATTGGCGATCACGATGCCGGGCTTCAGCCGCTGGAGTTTATGGACGTGGGCGGGGGACGCGGCCTCACCGCCGGTGAACGCGACGGTGACCGAGTCGAACGCCTCCGGGTGCTCGTCCACCAGGAAGTTGAACAGGCTCGCCGACAGCTGAAGCATCGTCACCCGGTGCCGACGCGACAACTCGCTGATCAGCACCGGCTCCGGACGCTGGCCGGGCTGAAGAACCGTCGTCCCGCCGTGGAGGAGGGCTCCCCAGAACTCCAGGCTGAACGCGTCCCAGGACACGGGCGAGCACTGGAGGAACACCTCGTCCGGCCCGAAGGAACCGTACGTCTGGGCGGTGACGGTGGAGACCAGGTTGCGGTGCGAGGAGAGAATCCCCTTGGGCCGCCCAGTCGACCCGGAGGTGAACATCAGGCAGGCCGGGTCTTCGGGTCCGACGGGGACACCGAGGTCGTCGGTGCTCTCGGAGGTGAGGGTGTCCGGTGTGTCGGTGTGGACGGCCCACGGTCCGTCGAGGCGGTGTGCGAGGGCCGGGCGGGTGACGAGATGGCGGATTCCCGCGTCCTCGGCGGCGGACCGCAGGCGCTCGTCGGGGAAGTCCGGGTCCAGCAGGGTGTGCCCGGCACCCGTCTTGGTCACCGCGAGGAGGGCGACGGCGAAGTCCGCGCCGCGTTCCAGCAGCACCCCCGCCATATCACCGCGTCCCAGGCCGTGGGACCGCAGGCGATGGGCCAAGCGGTTGGCGCAGGAGTTGAGTTCGGCGTAGGTGAGTGTCCGGTCTCCGTCGACGATGGCGGTCCGCTCCGGGTTTCGGGCGGCCTGTTCATCGAACCGCTCCACCAGCGTCCCGTCACCCGTCTCGGCGACCGTGCCGGCCCACGGCCCGGTCAGCAGTACACGCTCCTCGGCTGACAGGGTCTCCAGGCGGGAGAGCCGTACCTCGGGGTCGGCCAGCACCTGGGACAGCACCCGGCCCAGGACACTGCCCAACCGCCGCACGGTCGCCGCGTCGAAGAGATCGGCGGCGAAGAGGATCGCACCGTGCAGGCGGCGGCTGTCGTCGGATCGGACCAGGAATTCGAGGTCGAACTTGGCCGCGCCGTTCGCCGTGCCGGAGACCGTGGCCGTGCGGACACCCGCCAGGGAGAGTGCCGGGCGGCTGCCTACTTCGAGGCCGAGGCAGATCTGGAACAGGGGGTGCCGGGCCAGGGTCCGGGACGGGTTGATCGCCTCCAGGACCAGATCGAACGGCGCCTCCTGGTGCGCGAACGCGTCCAGATCCGCCGCACGCACCCGTCCCAGCAGCTCACGGAAGGTCGGATCACCCGCACTGCTCGTCCGCAGCACCAGCGTGTTCACGAAGAAGCCGACCAGCCCGCTCAATGCTTCGTCGCTGCGGCCCGCCACCGGTGATCCGATAGCGAGGTCTTCGCCCGCGCCCAGTCGGCTCAACGCCGCGGCCAGGGCCGCATGGACGACCATGAACGGGGTGACGCCTTCGGCGCGGGCCAGAGCAGTGACCTGCTCGAAGGCGGCTTCGCCCAGGTCGAGTTCAAGCTGCCCACCGCGGTGCGAGGCGGTCGCCGGCCGGGGCCGGTCCAGCGTCAGGCCGTGCTCCTCCGGGAGCGCGCTCAGCGCCTCGCGCCAGAAGCCCAGCTCTCTGTTCAGGACGCTCCCGGGGTCGTCCGGGGCGCCAAGGACCCTCCGCTGCCATGCCGCATAGTCCACGTACCTCACCCCCAACGGCTCCAAAGCACTGCTCTCCTCACCGGCCACGCGGGCCGCGTACGCCTGCTCCAATTCCCCGAAGAACACTCCGTTGGACACCCCGTCCGTCGCGATGTGATGCAGCACCAGCGACAAGACGGCCGAACTGTCCCCGAGATCGAAGAGCACCGCTCGCACGGGAATCTCCGAGGCCAGGTCGAACGCGCGCCCGGCGGCCTCGGCGAGGAGGGCATCCACCTCGGCCGCCCCGGCCCGGCGACGCTCCACGGAGATCCGTGCTCGCTCCACGGGAAGCACCCGTTGGCGTGGCTCGCCGTCCACCACCTCGAACACCGTCCGCAGCGGAGCATGCCGCTCCACCACATCCCGGAGCGCCCACTCCAACGCGTCCACATCGAGCGCACCACCGTCCAGACGCACCACCATCGGCACGTTGTACGCAGCGCTCCCACCGTCGAGCTGTGCCAGCAACCACAACCGCCGCTGTGCGAACGACACCGGGGTCAAGGCGTCGTCGCCGCCGGGGGTGCCCTCGCCAGGGAGGATCGGCGGGAGGGCCGTGGTGCCGGTCTGGGCGGCGATCAGCTCGGCGAGGCCGGCCACCGTCGGCTGCCCGAACACATCCCGGATCGTCAGGCGGGCGCCCAGCGCCGCGGCGACACGGTTCGTCAGCCGGGCCGCGAGGAGGGAGTGGCCGCCGAGGGTGAAGAAGCTGTCGTCGATGGTGAGGGCGTCGGTGGGGGTGTCGAGGGTGCGGGCGAAGAGGGCGAGCAGGGTCTCTTCGAGGGGCGTGCGCGGGGCGCGCCCGCCGGTGGTGAGGGGCGCGGGGGCGGGCAGGGCACGCTTGTCGACCTTGCCGTTCGGGGTGAGCGGCAGCCGCTCCAGAACGGTGACATGGGTCGGGACGAGGTGTTCCGGCAGACGATCGGCGACATGCCGCCGCACCTCGGCGGTGTCGGTGTCCCCTGCCACGACCACATACGCGGCCAACTGCTGCTCGTGTGCGGTCACCACGGCCTGAGTGACCTCGGGGTGGGTCAGGAGCACACTCTCGGTCTCGCCCGGCTCGACCCGGAAACCACGGATCTTGATCTGGTCGTCCGCCCGACCCTCGTAGACCAGACGGCCGTGGGCGTCGAAACGGGCGAGGTCGCCGGTGCGGTAGAGGCGGGTGCCCCGGCCACCGAAGGGGTTGGGGACGAAACGGGTGGCGGTCAGGTCCGGTCGGCCCAGGTAGCCATGGGCCAGGCCCTCCCCCGCGAGATACAACTCCCCCGTCACACCGGGCGGGCAGAGGTTGAGGTGTGCGTCGAGCACATAGGCGCCCTTGTTGATCAGAGGTACGCCGATCGGGACGAGGGTGTGGGGCGCGTCGCCCGGTTCAATGGCGTGGGTGGTGGTGAAGCCCATGGACTCGGCAGGGCCGTAGCCGTTGGCGATCACGATGCCGGGCTTCAGCCGCTGGAGTTTATGGACGTGGGCGGGGGACGCGGCCTCACCGCCTGTGAAGGCCACCGTGACCGAGTCGAACGCCTCGGGGTGTTCGTCCACCAGGAAGTTGAACAGGCTCGCCGACAGCTGAAGCATCGTCACCCGGTGCCGGCGGGACAACTCGCTGATCAGGGCGGGTTCCGGACGCTGGCCGGGCTGGAGCACGGTCGTCCCGCCGTGGAGGAGGGCTCCCCAGAACTCCAGGCTGAACGCGTCCCAGGACACGGGCGAGCACTGGAGGAACACCTCGTCCGGCCCGAAGGAACCGTACGTCTGGGCGGTGACCGTCGAGACCAGGTTGCGGTGCGAGGAGAGAATCCCCTTCGGCCGCCCGGTCGACCCGGAGGTGAACATCAGACAGGCGATGTCGTCCCCGGTGACCTCCGTGGCCAGGTTGGCGGACGGCAGGCCGGCCAGGTCGTGCAGATCGGCCAGGACCGTGGTCCACGTCCCGTCGAGCCGTGCCGCGAGGTCCGGCTCGGTGACCAGGACGCCGATGCCGGCGTCGGTGGCCGCCGCATGCAGGCGCTCATCGGGGAAGTCCGGGTCCAGCAGGGTGTACCCGGCACCCGTCTTGGTCACCGCGAGGAGGGCGACGGCGAAGTCCGCGCCACGCTCCAGCAGCACCCCCGCCATATCACCGCGTCCCAGGCCGTGGGACCGCAGGCGATGGGCCAAGCGGTTGGCGCAGGAGTTGAGTTCGGCGTACGTCAACTCCCGGTCCCCGTCGACGATCGCCGTCCGCTCCGGATGCCGAACGACTGCCTCCTCGAACCGCCCCACCAGCGTCCCGTCACCCGTCTCGGCGACGCTCCCCGCCCACGGCCCGGTCAGCAGCGCACGCTCCTCGGCGGACAGCGTCTCCAGACGCGAGAGCCGCACCCCGGGGTCGGCCAGCACCTGGGGCAGCACCCGGCCCAGGACACTGCCCAACCGCCGCACGGTCGCCGCGTCGAAGAGATCGGCGGCGAAGAGGACGGTGGCCCGCAGCGCGCGGTCGTCCTCCGAGCGGACGAAGACCTCCAGGTCGAACTTGGCGGACCCACTGGACGTTTTCTCGACGCGGCCGGTCCCGGCGCCAGGGAGCGTGAGGTGTGCCCCGGGCTCGTCGGTCTCCAGGGTGAGGCAGATCTGGAACAGCGGATGGCGGGCCAGGGTCCGAGAGGGGTTGATCGCCTCCAGGACCAGATCGAACGGCGCCTCCTGGTGCGCGAAGGCGTCCAGATCCGCCGCACGCACCCGTCCCAGCAGCTCACGGAAGGTCGGATCACCCGCACTGCTCGTCCGCAGCACCAGCGTGTTCACGAAGAAGCCGACCAGCCCGCTCAGTGCCTCGTCACCGCGCCCCGCCACAGGCGACCCGATCGCCAGATCCTCCCCTGCGCCGAGCTGGCTCAGCACAGCGACCAGGGCCGCGTGCACCACCATGAACGGGGTCACACCCTCCGCCCGCGCGACCTCCCTCACTCGCGTGAACAGGCCCTCGCCCAGGTCGAGTTCCACCTGACCACCACGGTGCGAGGCCGTCGCAGGACGGGGGCGGTCCAGCGTCAGACCGTGCTCCTCCGGAAGGTCCTTCAGCGTCTCGCGCCAGTAGCCCAGCTCCCGGTTGAGCACGCTCCCGGCGTCGTCCGGCGCCCCCAGCACTCGCCGCTGCCAGGCCGCGTAATCCGCGTACCGCACCCGCAGCGGTTCGAGGGCACTGCTCTTCCCACCGGCCGCGCGCGCCGCGTACGCCTGTTCCAGATCCCCGAAGAACACTCCGTTGGACACCCCGTCCGTCGCGATGTGATGCAGCACCAGCGACAACACCGACGAGCCGTTCCCGAGGTCGAAGACGCAGGCCCGCAACGGGATCTCCGACGCGAGGTCGAAGACCCGCCCCGCCGTCTCGCCCAGCAGCGCGTCCAGCTCGGCGGGCTCGACCCGCCGGTGCTCGACGGACACCCCGGCCCGCTCCACCGGCAGCACCCGCTGCCGCGGCTCGCCGTCCACCACCTCGAACACCGTCCGCAGCGGAGCATGCCGTTCCACCACATCCCCGAGCGCCCACTCCAACGCGTCCACATCGAGCGCACCGCCGTCCAGACGCACCACCATCGGCACGTTGTACGCAGCGCTCCCACCGTCGAGCTGTGCCAGCAACCACAACCGCCGCTGCGCGAACGACACGGGGGCCAAGGCGTCATCGCCATCGGGGTCGCCCTCGCCCGGAACGAGCGCGGGCAGTGCGGCGCTACCGCCCTGCGCGGCGATCAGCTCCGCCAGACCGGCCACCGTCGGCTGCCCGAACACATCCCGGATCGTCAGCCGTACACCCAGCGCCTCGGCGACACGGTTCGTCAGCCGGGCCGCGAGCAGTGAGTGACCGCCCAGGGTGAAGAAGCTGTCGTCGATGCCGACCGGGCCGGTCGTCTCCAGCACCGTGGCGAAGAGGGCGGCGAGGGTCTCTTCGGTGCGGTCGCGCGGTGCGCGGGTCGGTTCCTGGACGGCCACCGGCTCCGGCAGTGCCCGCTTGTCGATCTTTCCGTTGGGGGTGACGGGCAACCGGTCGAGGACCGTCAGGTAGGTGGGGACGAGGTGTTCCGGCAGACGGTCGGCGACATGCCGGCGGATCTCGGCGGTGTCGGTCTCCCCTGCCACGACCACATACCCGGCCAGCCGCTGCTGATGCACGGTCACCACGGCCCGGGTGACCCCGGGGTGGGTGAGCAGCGCGGCCTCGGTCTCGCCCGGCTCGACCCGGAAACCACGGATCTTGATCTGGTCGTCCGCCCGACCCTCGTACACCAGCCGGCCGTCCGCGTCGAAACGGGCCAGGTCACCCGTGCGGTACAGCCGCCCGCCCGCCGGACCGAACGGATTCGGAACGAAACGGGACGCCGTCAGGTCGGGCCGGCCGAGGTAGCCGTGGGCCAGGCCGTCGCCGCCCACGTACAGCTCGCCCGTCACACCCGGAGGGCAGAGCCGAAGGCGCCCGTCGAGCACATGGGCGGGTTTGTTGACCAGCGGCGTCCCGACGGGGATCGGGGCGGACGGGCCGGCCTCCTCCCCCACCGTGTGGGTGGTCGCGAAGATCATGACCTCGGCGGGGCCGTAACCGTTGAGGACCGTGATGCCGGGCCGGAGCCGCCGCAGTCGGTGGACGTGGGCGGGGGAGGCGGCCTCGCCGACGGTGAACGCGGTGGTGACCGTCTCGAAGGCCTCGGGGTGCTCGTCGGTGAGGTAGTTGAAGAGGGTGGCGGAGAGCAGGAGCGTGGTGACGCCGTGCCGGCGGGCGAGGTCGGCGACCAGGGCCGGTTCGGGCTTCTGGCCGGGCTGGAGGACCGAGGTGCCGCCGTGCAGGAGGGCTCCCCACAGCTCCAGGCTGAACGCGTCCCAGGAGACCGGGGAGCACTGGAGCCAGACCTGCTCGGGGCCGGTGGGCAGGTAGGGCTGGCCGATCAGGGTGGCGACCAGGTTGCGGTGGGAGGAGAGGATGGCCTTCGGCCGTCCCGTCGAGCCCGAGGTGAACATCAGGCAGGCCGGGTCCTCGGGGCTCACGGGCACGCCGAGGTTGTCGCCGCTCCCGGACCCGCTCCCCGACCCGGGCGCGTCCGGGTCCGCGTCGTGCACCGTCCAGGGCCCGTCGGCGCGTTCCGCGAGCCCGGGGCGGGTGACGAGGTGGGTGATACCGGCGTCGGTGGCCGCCGAGCGGAGGCGTTCTCCGGGGAAGTCGGGGTCGAGCAGGACGTGCGCGGCTCCGGTCTTGAGGACGGCGAGGAGGGCGGTGACGAAGGGGATGCCGCGTTCCAGGAGTACGCCCGCCAGGTCGCCACGGCCGAGCCCCCGGGAGGCGAGGCGGTGGGCCAGGCGGTTGGCGGCGGTGTTGAGTTCGGCGTAGGAGAGGTGTCCGTCGGCGTCGACGAGGGCGACGGCGTCCGGGGAGCGCTCGGCCTGCTGCTCGAAGCGTGCGACGAGGGTGGTGTCCACCGGGTCGGTGAGGGGCCCGGCCCAGGGGCCGGTCAGGGCGGTGTGCTCGGCCTCCGTCAGCACGTCCAGGTCGCCGACCGCGCGTCCCGTCGGGTCGGCCGCCGCGCCGAGGACGGTGGTGAGGAAGGCGGCGAACCGGTCCTGGTGGGCGGCGACGGCGGCTGGGTCGACGCCCTCGACCGGGGTGTCGAAGTCGATGCGCAGCCCGTGTGCGGCGCCGAGGTCGAGGACGGCGACGGCGAGGTCGCCGACGGGGCCGTTGCTGATGTTGTGGTTGACGGTGGGGTGTCCGCAGACGGTGAGGTCGCCGTGGAAGCCCATGATGTTGAGGACGGGGGTGGCGAGTCCCCGGGTGCCGGAGCCGTCCAGGGCGCCGGCGTCCCGGCACAGGTCCTCGTAGCGGGTGGACTGGTGGCGCAGCCCGTGCTTCACCTCGGCCGCCACGGTCCGCACCAGGTCGCGGAGGGGTTCCCCGGGGTTCACGCGGAGCCGCAGGGGGACGATGTTGGACATCATGCCGGGGGTGCTGCGGGCGAGGCGGGTGGTGCGGCCGGTGACGGGCAGGGCGATGACGAGTTCGTCCCGTGCGGTGACGCGGTGGAGGTAGGCGGTGAAGAGGGCGATCAGGAGGACGGACCAGGAGACGCGCTCACCGCGGGCGACGGTGCGCAGCCGGTCGGCGTCCTCGGCGGTGATGTGCACGCTGCGGCGGGCGAAGGCGAGGCCGCCGTGGGCGGGGGCGGCACGGCCGGTGCCCCGGACGAGTCCGGCGGGTCCGGCGGGTCCGGCGGGGGCACCGGCGAGGTGGTCACGCCAGGCGGCGCGGGTGGCGGCGGCCTCCTCGGAGTCCCGGTACGCGGCGTCCTCGGCGAGGAGTTCGGCGAGGCCCCCGAACGGTGAGTCGCCCCAGGGTTCCCCGGCGACGGCCCGCTCGTACAGTTCGACGAGCCGGGCGAGGGCCATCGACACGCCCACGCCGTCGACGACCAGGTGGTGGAAGCCGTAGAAGTAGAAGTGCCGTTTCTCGTCCAGTCTGATCAGTGCGCAGCGGACCGGCGGGGCCCCGCCCGCGAGGTCGAAGGGTGCGGTGATCAGGGCGTCGATCAGCCGCCAGGCCGCGGCCTCGGGGTCGTCCGTGCCGCTGACGTCGGTGAACGGGAGCCGCCGGTCGCCGGCGTCGGGGTCGATGACCTGGCGGATCTGCTCGCCGTCGTCCTCGAAGCCGCTGATGCGGAGGAAGTCGGCCTCCTCCACGAGCCGGCGCCAGGCGGCGTCCATCAGCTCCGGGTCCACCGGGCCGTTGATCTCGCGGCACTCGGCGACGTTGTACTTGACGCCGGTGGGGTCGAGGGTGTGGGCCGTCCAGATGTCCCGCTGGGCCACCGAGAGCGGCAGCCGGACCGGGGCCGGTGCGGGGACGACGGGCGGGCCGAACGGCATGGGGGCTCCTGGGGAAGTCACGGCTGGGGGCGGGCGATGGCCCTGCGGGCGGCACGAGCGGGGCGGCGGCGCAGTGGCCATACAACCCGTGGACGGGTGCCGGGAGCGGCAGTTGATCCGGCGGTACGCCAGCGGATCGGGGGTGCTGCGGCAGTCAGGCGGCAGCCGTTCCGGCAGGCACCGGGGCGGCGGCCAGGGCGCGGACCACGCAGAGCACGCGGAAGGCCGAGCGGCCGCCGTCCGTGCTGGGGCGGACGACACCGCTGATCAGCAGGTCGCGGATGACGCGGCCGCAGTGCGGCAGGGGCCGGCCGGTGAGCCGCAGGACGTCTTCGAGGACGAACTCGCCGTCACCGTCGGCGCAGAGGCCGGTGATCAGGTCCCGGTGGCCGGGCGGCAGGGCCCCGAGGGTGCGGGCGACGCGGTCCTGGAGGCGGGGTCCGGAGCGGCCGTCGGCGAGGTGGTCGAGGAGGGCGGCGGGGTCGGACTCGACGATGCCTCGGAGGGTGGGCAGGTCGCAGACGGTGAGCCAGGACGCGGCGGCGGCGAGGGCGAGCGGGTGGCCGTCCAGGCGGTGGCAGACCTCGGCGATATGGGCGAGGTCCTGCTCGTCGGGGACGAGGTCGGGGCGGACGCGGCGCAGCCGGCCGAGGAAGAGCCGGACGGCGGGCGCGTCGGGTCGGACACCGCCCCGGGCCGGGTCGGGGGCCTCCAGCGGGGAGAGGAGGAAGAGCCGTTCGCCGGGGACGTTCCAGGGTTCGTCGGCGGTGATCAGGAGCCGCAGGCCGGGGACGTCCCGGAGCAGCCGGGTGAGGCGGTGGGCGTCGAGAGTCGCGGGCTCCGCGCCGTCGAGAACGAGGAAAGCGCCGCGGTCGCCGAGCGCGAGGGCGAGGGCGGGGGGCAGGTCGTCGGGGTGACCCTCGCCGCGCAGGTGGGCGGCGCAGTCGGCGGTGAGGGCGGCGAGCGGGTCGTCGTCGGCGGGGAGGCAGTCGGCGACGGCTCCGGGGGCGGTGTGCCAGAGGACGGGGAGTCCGGTCTCGTGCAGCCGGGCGGCGACTTCCAGGGCGAGCCGGGTCTTGCCGACGCCGCTCAACCCGACGACGGTGACGAGGCGTTCGGCCCCGGTGCGCAGTTCCTCGGTGACGACGGCGGCCTCGGCCCCGCGTTCGACCAGGGGGTGGAGGGGGACGGGCGGCGCCGATCGCTCCATGGGCAGATGCCGGGCGGAGGCGCCGGGGTGTCCGCGTCTGACCGCGTCTTCGAGGGCGGTCCGGGCTCTCGGGCCGAGGCGCAGTCCGTCGGCGATGAGGCGGATGGTGTCGGTGCGCGGGCGCTGGGCCTTCCCCTTCTCCAGGTCGCGGATGGCGCGGACGCTGATGGTGGAGAGGTCCGCGAGTTCGCGCTGGGTGAGGCCGATACGGAGCCGGTGGCCGCGGATGAGGGTGCCGAGGGCGGCGATCGCCGTCGTGGTGCCGCCCTCCGGGGAGAGACCGGTCGTCATGAAGAGCTCCCGCTGGTCGAGTGGGGGGCGAGTGCCGGACGCGGGACCCGGGTCGGGTCGCCGGTCCGGGCTGGTGCCTCGCCGTCTGCTGTCCCCCATCGTCGGGACGCGCCTATCGGAGGGGCATCCCGTCGTTAACCGGGGGCGCCAGGGACGAATGTGGCGTCTGTGACAGCGGTTGACCTGCGGTGACGGGCCGGTGATAGCGGGCCGGCGCCCGGGCGGGGAAAGGGCCGTCCGGTGATAGCGGGGGGATAGGGCAGCGAGCGGTCCCGTGAATCCGGCCGTTCCTAGCGTGGTGGTCACAAGGAAACGCCGGCCCCGAAGACCTCAGGGAGAACCCGATGCAGAAGACCGCCGCCACCCGCAACGTCCTCCGCGCCGCCGTCACCTCCGCGCTGATCGTCCTGGTGACGGGTGCGGGGCTGGGCGCGGCCCAGGCGGACGAGGCCGCGCCGGCCACGCCCCCGGGGGCGACCGCGACCACCGTCCCCGCCGACGGTTCCGGTTCCGGTTCGACCGACGGTTCCGGTTCCGGCTCCGGTTCGGCCGAGGGCTCGGGTTCCACGGGCGGCTCGACCACCGCCAACAACCCCTGGGACTGACCCGGGCCGCCCCGCTGCCCCAGCGCTCAGCCCCCGCCCCTCCCCCGAGTGGACGCGGTCAGCAGGCTCCGATGAGCCGTTCCGCCTCCGCCAGCTCCCGCACCATCCGCCGCTCGCGGAACACCTCGACCGCCGGCGTCAGCAGTTCCCGGGAACGCCCCGGTTCCTCCGCCAGCAGCCTGGCCAGGTCCAGGCGGGCCAGTGCGCCACCGCTAAAATCCATGATCCTCTCCCGTGCGGCCACGGCACGGTCGTAGAAGTCCCTGGCCCGGTCCGGGCGGCCCATCAGGGCGAACGCCCGCCCCAGATCGCGCAGCAGGTGCCCCTCCCCGATCACGTCGCCGGACTCGCGGCAGAGTTCCAGTACCTCCGCGAAGGTGAGCACGGCCAGATCGTTGCGGCCCTGCTCCAGCAGCAACTGCCCGACGCGCCGCAGGGTCCGCGCCCGGCCGCCGGTGTATCCGATCTCCTCGTAGACGGCGAGCGCCTCGTCGAGCTGCTTCTGTGCCATGTCGGTCTCGCCCTGGCGCATCCGGATGTGGGCGCTCTGGGTCAGCACGATGGCCCGGCCCACCACGTCGCCGGCCCGGTCGAAGTCGGCGAGGGACCGGCCGTACAGCTCCAGTGCCGTGGTGTCGTCGCCGCCGGTGCGGGCGATGAGCGCCAGGTCGCGGTGGCAGAGCGCCTCGCCCGTGGGCTCGTCGAGGGCCTGGAAGACGTCGAGCGCGGAGGTGAGGGACTGGCGCGCGGTGTCGAACTGGTTGCGGCTCATATAGAGGGAGCCGAGGGAGGCCCGGATCGCCGCGGTGCCCCGCAGGTTGCCGGCCTTACGGACGGCGGCCAGCGCGCTGAGGTGGGTCCGCTCCCACAGGTCGTAGTGGCCGCGCACCTCGAACAGGGTGACCAGGGAGGTGGCGAGGTCCCAGCTGAGGTCGTGCAGTCCTTCCTCGGCGGCCTGTTCGACCATGCCGCAGAGCGCGGTCTGTTCCGCGTCGAGCCAGGCCAGCGGCTCGGCCAGCGCCTCGTCGGTGTAGGCGGCGGGCGGCTCCCAGCGGGCGGCCTCGCCGTGCAGGACGGTGAAGTCGCCGCCGTACACCTTCCGGTGGGCCTGCTGGGCGAGGTGCATCCAGCCGCCGGCCATCCGGGCGAAGGCGGCATGCCGTTCCTCGGGCGGGTGCTGGGCGGCGAGCTGTTCGCGGGCGTAGACGCGGATGATCTCGTGGAAGCGGTACCGGAAGCCGCCGGTGGGCTCGACTCCGGCGACGTCCAGCATCTGCACGTCGACGAGGGGTTCCATGAGGTCGGAGGGGAAGGGGCGGTGGTCGTCGAGGAGGGCGCCGGGCAGCCAGCTCGGCAGGGTGGGGGCGCGGGCGATGCTCAGCAGCCGCAGCAGGCCGCGGTCCTGCGGGGCGAGTCCTTCGTAGGTGAGGGCGAGGCTGGCGCGCATGGTCATCTCGCCGTGCGCGAGTTCGTCGAGCCGGTGCCGTTCGTTGGCGAGGCGCTGCACCATGGAGGCCAGCGGCCAGTGGGGGCGGGCGGCGAGGCGGGCGGCGACGATCCGCAGGGCGAGCGGGAGGCGTCCCACGCTGCGGACCAGGGCCTCGGCGGCGACCGCCTCATGGGCGACGCGTTCCCGGCCGACGATCCGGGCGAGCAGTTCCAGGGCCCGGTCCTCGTCGAGGACGTCGAGTTCCACGCGGTGGGCGCCGGGCAGGGCGGTGAGGCGGGCGCGGCTGGTGACGAGGACGGCGCAGCCCCGGCTGCCGGGGAGCAGCGGCAGGACCTGCCCCTCGGCCGCCGCGTCGTCGAGGACGACGAGGACGCGGCGGGAGGCGAGCCGGGTGCGGTACATCTCGGCGCGTTCGTCGAGGGATTCGGGGATGAGCTGGCCGGGGATGCCGAGGGCGCGCAGGAATCTGCCGAGGACCTCGACGGGGGTCGCGGGGGTGCCGCTGGTGCCGCGCAGGTCGCAGTAGAGCTGCCCGTCGGGGAAGCCGGCCTCGGCGAGGGCGTGGGCGACATGGACGGCCAGGGTCGACTTGCCGGTGCCGGGCTTGCCGGTGATGGCGGCGAGTCCGACGGTGCCGCGGCGGCCCGGCCCGCCGGTGAGAGCCTCTTCCAGGGCGGCACGCTGGGCGGTGTCGGCGACGAAGTCGGCCGCCTCGGCCGGGAGTTGGTGGGGGACGGCGTCGGCGGGGTGGTCGCCCGGGGGCGGCGCGGCGGCCGGGAGGGCGCCGTCACTCGCTGTGACCGGCGCCCCGGGTCCCGCGTCCGGCTGAACCGTTTCCTCAGACGGACTCCCGGCGGGTGCGCGGCGCGGAGCCCCGACGGTGGCCGGCCCGGATCCGTTCCCGGACGACCGGAAGCCGTTGCCGGACGGCTGGAAATCGCCCGTCGGCACGGCCTCATGGGACCGTGGGACCTCGCGCGCCGATGGCGGGAACTCGCTCACCGGCGGCGGCAGTTCACCGGCCAGGATCGCGGCCTCAAGCTCCCTCAGCTCCCTGCCGGGCTCCAGACCGAGTTCCTCCGCGAGGTACCGCCGGGCGGTGCGGAACGCCTCCAGGGCCTCGGCCTGCCGGCCCGACCAGTACAGGGCCTGGATCAGCAGGCCGTGCAGCTTCTCGCGCAGCGGATGCTCATGGGTGAGCCGCTGGAGCTCCCCCACCAGCCGGTCGTGGCGGCCGAGTTCGAGTTCGAGCCGGATACGGAGTTCAAGGGCGGCCAGGCGCTCCTCGTTGAACTGGCACGCCTTGTTCGCGAGCGGGGCGCTGTCCAGCCCGGAGAGGCAGTCGCCCTGCCACAGGGTCACGGCGGTCCGCAGCAGCCGTACGGCCTCGTCCGCCTCGCCGCGTTCGCGCAGGCCACGGGCGCGTAACACCAGGGTGGTGAAGAGCGCCGCGTCCACGTTCCCGGCGTCGGTGTGCAGGACGTACCCCGGCGGGCGGGTGCTGATGGAGGCCTCGCCGGCCGCCGCGGCGAGCAGCTTGCGCAGTCGTGAGACGCAGATCTGCACCTGGGTGCGGGCGGTCTCCGGCGGGTTGTCCTCCCAGATGAGGTCCACGAGGTGGTTGGTGCTGACCACCCGGTTGCTCTCCAGCAGCAGCGCCGCGAGGATCACCTCCTGACGCCCGGGAGGCACGCGCAGGGGCCCGTCGGTCCCCTGCACCTGCAACGGTCCCAGCACCCGGAAGGTGAGCGGCGACATGTCCGGGAGGTGGTCTCTCTCCCCGATGCCGTCAGCCAAGGAATCCCCCATGCAACGAATGAGTCGACAGGCCGTGGTTCGCGCCGGCAGGCCGGAATGTCAGGATCGAGTGAGGACAGTCTCCACATCTCTCCCCACCCTGTCCATGGCGTGAAGATCCCGGTCGAGGCGGGATAGGACGGCGATAACGGGGAGTTGGGGCCGGGCAGCAGAATCGCTCACCGAACGTGAAAGGAGGCGCGACAGTTGAACAGCCATGACGACGTACGCGACACCGCGACGGCCGGCCCGTGGGGCCCGGTCGACCTGGTCACCGCAGCGGGCATCGACCATGTCCGCCTGGTCTACGACTACCTCGACGCCGGTGACCTGGACTCGTGCGCGTCCCTGCTGCACGACCGCGTGGTGTTCGAACTGCCGGGCATGGACCCGGTCCAGGGCCGCACCGCGGTCCTTCAGGCCCACCGCCGCCACGCCGACCCGACGGCCCGCCACGAGATCGACCGGGTCATCGCCCAGGACCGCAGCGTGGTCGCGGCCGGGCGGCGGGTCCTCCCGGACGCGGCGCCCGGCCGCGAGCAGCGCTTCGTCGACTTCTTCAGCATCGCGGACGACGGGATGGTGCGGGGCTGCACGCGCTACTACCACCTGGCGCCGGGGGACGCGGGGCCCTGACCGCCCCGGTGGTGGCCCCGGGGCCGGCACGCGGCCGGGTCGGCCCGGCGGGCGACTCGGGTCGGCGGGGCGGGCGACTCGGGTCGGCGGGGCGGACGGGCCCGGTCGGCGGGCGGGGTCCGGCTCCTCCCGGGCGTGCGGGCGGGGCGGGCCGGGTGTCCGAGGTGGCGGATAGCCTGCGGTGATGACCGAGACGACGACGGACCACGACCGCGCCTTTCCCCCCGCCCTGGCCGAGGTGGCCGTGACGGAGTTCGACTACGCCGACGGCGACGGGATCGACTTCGAACCCTATGACGCCTTCGACTCCGCCGAGGAGACCACCGACTGGCTGCGGAGCTGGACCGGGAACCCGGAGGCCGACGGCGGGGCCTACCGGGTCTTCGGGCAGGACGGGACCGGCGGGCTGGCCGCGCTGTGGTGCGTGCGGCCCGGGCGGGCGCCGGCCGAGCAGCCGGTGGTGTTCTTCGGCTCGGAGGGCGCGCGGGGAGTCGTCGTGGGGAACCTGTCCGACTTCCTGTGGGTGCTCGCGGACGGCATCGGCCCGATGGAGGCGGTCGAGTACGACGCACACGAGAGCCGCCCCGACCCGGCGCTGACCGCGCTCGCCGAGCGGCACGCCACGACCCCGCGCCGGTCCGCCCGGGAGATCCTCGCGGCCGCGCGGGCCGAGTTCCCGGCGTGCGCGCAGGACATCGACGCCCTCTGCCGCTGACGCGGACGAGCCGGTCTCCACCGTGACGCCGCAGGGTGGCGGATCCGGACACGCGCACGCGGCTGTGCGATCGTTGCGGCTCCGGAGGGAGCGCAGCACGGCCCCCGGTCGTTGGACCTTCGACCGGGGCGTTCCGCAGACGCGCATCGCGACGCCCGTGCGACAAGGAGGACGGATTGAGCGCCGCCGAAGCAAGACGGCAGCAGGTGGACGAGGCGGGTGTCCTCAACGCGAAGAGGACGCTGGTCCAGCTCCTCGGCCGGGCCGGGTTCCCGGCCGGCGAGGCGGAGGAGCTGATCGGGCTGGTGGAGGCGGGCGCCCTCGCCCTCGCGCACAAGGAGATCCGCGACGTCCCGCGGAGCGCCCCCGGCGACAAGGGGGAGCTCTACGCGTCCGGTTGGCTCGACGGCGCGCTCGCCGTCACCGGCGAACTCGACGAGCTCGCCGAGCGCGCCCTGACCCGGGCCCTCGGCACGGACGCCTCGGGCGCGGGCTCGGACGTGCGCCGCCCGGTCGGAAAGATGGAGCTGGAGCGGGCGAAGGTCGCGGTCATGTCGCTGTACCTGTCCTTCACCGGTGTCTCCGACCTGGATCCGGAGGAGTCCGACCGGGTGCTCACCGCCGTCCTCGCCACCATGCCCCCGAGGGAGCGGGCCGGGTACGCGGGGCGGCTGACGGAGTTCAACGCCTCCCACCGCGCGCACCTGGAACAGTTGTACGCGCGGTACGGGCCCGGCAGCCGCATCGCGATCCACGGGCGGTACTCCCTGCTGCACTCCCCCACCAGCATGGCCGTGCTGGAGCGCCTCTCGGCCGCCCCGTCGGCCCTGCGGGAGGAATGGGACGCGGCGGAGCTGCCGCCGGTGTGGCTGGAGGGGCTGACGACGGCCTGGAGCGCGCCGGTCTGAGCCGCCGTCACACGTCGCCCGAGCGTCCGGGCCGACGCACGGGTGCGGGTCCGGGTGCGCGGACCGTGCGAAACTCACCGGGTGATCATCGAACGTGCGTACGCCCATCCGCCGGCCGGCCGTGAGGACGAGTGGCCCTGGTCCCTCGCCTGCGTCCGCAGCCTGGCCGGGCGGGGGCTGCGCTTCACCGCGCCGGTGACCTTCGTCGTCGGCGAGAACGGCTCGGGCAAGTCCACCCTGCTGGAGGCGCTCGCCGAGGGCTTCGGCCTGGACCCGTACGGCGGCTCCCACGAGTGGCGTTACGCCAGCCACCGCGAGAAGTCCGTGCTGGGCGAGCACATCCGGTTCGACGCCGCGCCCGGCGGCCGCCGCATGCTGACGAACTGGTCCAGCCGGACGGGATTCTTCCTGCGCGCCGAGACGGCGGTGGACGCGCTCGACCGCGAGGGCCTGCGCCCGCACGCGGTGAGCCACGGCGAGGGCTTCCTCGGCGCCTTCCGGGACAAGTTCCTGCGCCGGGGGCTCTATGTGCTGGACGAGCCGGAGGCGGCCCTGTCGTTCACATCCTGCCTGGAACTCCTCGGACATCTGCGGCGGCTGGCGGACGACGGCGCGCAGATCGTGTGCGCCACGCACTCCCCGCTGCTCACGGCCCTCCCCGGCGCGGACATCCTCGAAGTCGACGCCACGGGTGTGCACCGCGCCTCCTGGCAGGACCTCGCACTGGTCGACCACTGGCGCCGCTATCTGTCCGATCCGCACGCGTATCTGCGCCACGTCCTGGACTGACCACCCGGCGGCGGCGTCGGCGAGGTGCCGTGAACCCCGTGCGTCACACCCGTCACCCCGCTTTCGGGCACCGGCGTTTCGGCCAACCGCCGTCGCTCCACCGGCGGCCCCGGCCGCGGGGACCGGGAGCCGGGGCCTTGCCGCACAAGGGATCGAACGCGTCCGGAATCGAGCGCGTTCGATTCGCTCGTCGTCTCGTTGAGCCGTGCACCGCCGAGCCACCCAGGCCCTGGGTGCGGTGAACGAGCCGAGGAGCGACGCAGGTGACCGTGACCGACACCCCCACCACCGGAACCGACACCCCTCCCCCACCATCCCCCGCGACCATCGCCTTCCAGGGCGAGCACGGCAAGAACCCGCTGGCAGAAGCCGGTTTCGGGGCCATGGGCCGACGGCTTCCCGGCGTGCTGGGCCACACCGCCCGCATGGCCTGGTCCGTCGACCGGCGCGCCGTCCTGCTGCTGCTCTTCTGCCAGGTTCTCACCGGCGCCGCGGCCGCCGGGGTCCTCGCCTTCACCGCGCGGGCCATGACGCGACTCCTGGGTGCGGGCACCGTGTCCGAACGGCTGCACGCAGCCCTGCCCGCCCTGGCCGTGGTGGCGATCGCCGCTGCCGCCGCCCGGACCGGCACCGCGCTGGCCGCCTACGCGGACGGCCGGATCACGCCCCTGCTGACCACCGAGGCGGACATCGCGCTCGTCACCGCCGTGTGCCGGGTGGAGGCGTCCGCGTACGGCGAGGACGGCTTCGCCGACCGGCAGGAGGCCGCGGAGGTGGGCGTCACCCGGACCCGGACGATGGTGCAGGACGCGGAGCGGTTCACGGCCGCCCTGGTACGCATGCTCGCGGCGTGCGGGGTGATCACGGCGCTGCACGGGCTGATGCTGCCGCTGCTCCTGCTGGCCGTCGTCCCGGCCGGCGCCGGAGCCGTGCTCTCGGCGCGCGTCGACTACGAGACCCACTACCTGAACATCGGCGACCGGAACGTGCGCTCGATGATGCGCTGGTGGGCCACGTACTCCCGGCACGGCGACGAGGTGCGCGCCAACGGCATGACCGGCTACCTCGCCCACTGGTACCGCAGCCTGTCCGAGCGCATCGACCGGCGGGTCCTGGACGCGGCGCCCCGCACCCTGCGCATCTCGCTGACGACCGGTGCCCTCGGCGGCGTATTCCTGTTGGGGACCTGGGCGGCCCTGGCCTGGCTGGCGGCGACGGGACGGATCGCGCTGCCGGTCGCGGCCACCGCCGTGGTCGCCGTGCAGACGACGCTCGCCGCCCTCTCGCGGTTCGTCGTGCACGGCGCCGCGCTGTTCCACACCTCGCTCTACCTCGCCGACATGCGCTCCTTCCTCGAACTCGCCGCCCGGCGCGCCCCCGACCGGGGCCCGCTGACGATCCCCGAGCGGGTGGACGAGATCAGGCTCGACGACGTCGTGTACCGGTACCCGGGCAAGGCGGAGCCGGCCGTCGACGGCGTCTCGCTGACCCTGCGGCGGGGCGAGATCCTGGCCGTGGTCGGGGAGAACGGTTCGGGCAAGTCCACCCTGACCCGGCTCCTCACCGGCATCCTGCTCGCCGGTGAGGGGAGTGTCCGGTGGGACGCGACGGACCTCGCCCACGCCGACCCGGACGCCGTGTGGCGGCGGACCTCCCTGGTGCCGCAGAACTTCGCCTGCTGGCCCCTGCGGGCACGCGAGAACATCACCCTCGGCCAGCCGAGGACGTACGACGACGGGCCGGTGTGGGAGGCGGTCGACGCGGTCGGGATGCGTGAGGCCGTCGAACAGCTCCCGCAGCGGCTCGACACCCTGCTGGCACGGGAGCTGTGGGGCGGGGCCGAGCTGTCCGGCGGCCAGTGGCAGCGCCTGGTCCGGCCGCGCCCTGTACCGGCGCACCCCGCTGCTGATCCTGGACGAGCCCACCTCGCAGATGGACCCCCGGGGCGAGCACGCCGTGTTCGAGGAGATCAAGGCGATCGCGGCGGACCGGATCACGGTCGTGGTCACGCACCGGCTGGAGAACACCCGGATCGCCGACCGCATCGTGGTGATGGAGCACGGCCGGATCACCGAACAGGGCACCTACGACGACCTCGTGGACGCCGGTGGGACCTTAGCCGACCTGCTGCGGCTGTCGCAGGAGCGCTGAGGGAACCGCCGACGGTCGGCGGGACGGGTGGTTCAGGTGGCGGGACGCCGCCGGGACCACCCGGGCCCGGGCGCCGGGTCGTGCCCCGGGGCCGCGCCCGGTCGCGCCGTATGCTCGGCGCCCATGGGAGACCACGCGCCGCAGGACGACAGCCCCTGGCATCAGGGACGCAACCCGGACCGCCGGCGGATCGGGGCGCTCGGGTGGGCGCTGCTGGTCGCGGTCCTCCTCGTGCTGTTCCTCTTTGCGCCCCGCTGACCGCGCGCTCCGTACGCCCGCACCGCCCCGCCCCGGTACCGCCGGCGGGCTTGTTGTCGCCACGCGAGTGATACGTATAACCTTCCCCGAACCGCATCGCGCACCCCGTACATCCGCACACCCGTACCCCGTACGCCGCACCACCGAGGAAGACACCCCCCATGACCGCCACCACCCTCGCGCCCGCCCTCGGCGCCGACACCGTCCGCCGGCTCCCCAAGGCCGTCCTCCACGACCACCTCGACGGCGGTCTGCGCCCCGTGACCCTGGTCGAGCTCGCCGCCGCCGTGGGCCACACCCTGCCCACCACCGACCCGCAGGCGCTCGCCGACTGGTACGTGGAGGCCGCGAACTCCGGCGACCTGGTGCGCTATATCGCCACCTTCGAGCACACCCTCGCGGTGATGCAGCACCGCGAGGGGCTGCTGCGCACCGCCGAGGAGTACGTGCTCGACCTGGCCGAGGACGGCGTCGTCTACGGCGAGGTGCGCTACGCGCCCGAGCTGATGGTGAACGGCGGCCTCACCCTCCCCCAGGTCGTCGAGACCGTGCAGGAGGGTCTGGCGGTGGGCATGGCCAAGGCCGCGGCGGCCGGCACCCCGGTCCGGGTCGGCACCCTGCTGTGCGGGATGCGCATGTTCGACCGCACCCGTGAGATCGCCGATCTCACGGTGGCGTTCCGGGACGCGGGCGTCGTCGGCTTCGACATCGCGGGCGCCGAGGACGGCTTCCCGCCCGCCGACCACCTCGACGCCTTCCGTCATCTGCGGTCCCAGAACGTGCCGTTCACCATCCACGCCGGTGAGGCCCACGGGCTCCCCAGCATCGAGCAGGCCCTCCAGGAGTGCGGCGCCCAGCGCATCGGCCACGGCGTCCGGATCACCGACGACATCACCGGCGGGCGGCCCGGCCGGCTCGCCGCGTGGATACGCGACCGCCGGATCACGCTGGAGATGTGCCCCACCTCCAACCTCCAGACCGGTGCGGCGACCTCGATCGCCGAGCACCCGATCACCGAACTGCGCCGCCTCGGCTTCCGCGTCACCGTCAACACCGACAACCGGCTGGTGTCGGGGACGACGATGACCCGCGAGATGTCCCTCCTCGTCACGGAGGCCGGCTGGGGGCTCGACGACCTGCGGGATGTGACGGTCGACGCGCTGAAGAGCGCGTTCATCCCGTTCGAGGAGCGCAACGCGCTGATCGACGAGGTGGTCCTGCCGGGGTACGCGGCCGCCACCGCCCTGGTCTGACCACCGCGCCCGCGACGAATGGGCCGCGCGGTCCGGGCCGTCCACGCCGTCGCCGTCCGGGGAACGAAAATCCGGGCGCGGCGGCTGCGTTCCGCGACCCGCGAAGGATGGGCGGCCCGGTCCGGGGCAGACGGCGGTCACCGAGGCCCACGAAAGGACCAGTCGCCATGCTGCTCGCCCACCCCGCCGTCCTGCGCAAGCTCCTCGACGAGTACGAGACCCTGCGCGTGCTGAACGGAGCCGAGGGCACCACCGAGGTGCGCACCCGCATGGAGGACCTGGCGTACACGCTCTGCGTCTCCACCGGGACCCGGGACGTGGACGCGGCCCTGATCGCGGCCCGCTACCAGCTGCCCGGGGCGCGCCCGCTGGACGACTCGCTGCTGCTGGACGACCCGGTGGAGCCGGCGCCCGCGGTGGAGCGGGCGGGCTGAGACCCGGCCGCCGCCTCCCCGGACCCGTCGGCGGCCGCACCCATGAGGCCCGGTGGCCGGAACAAGACGTTCCGGCCACCGGGCCTCATGCGCGTCCGGGCCGCGGAGCCGCCCCGCCGTCATGCCCGTCAGGTCCGTCAGGTCCGTCAGGCAGTCGCGCAGGACGGGCAGAGCCCCCGGTAGACCACCTCCGCGCCGGAGACCGCGAACCCGAAGCGCTCCCCGGGCGGCAGGTCGGCCAGCGGGTCGCCGGTCGGGTGCACATCGCGGATGGCGCCGCAGCCCGAGCAGACCAGGTGCTGGTGCGGGCGATGGGCGTTGGGGTCGTAGCGCTTGGCGCGGCCGTCCGTGGAGACCTCCACCACCTCGCCCAGGGCGACCAGTTCGCCCAGGGTGTTGTAGACGGTCGCCCGGGAGATCTCCGGCAGGCGCTCCGCGGCGCGGGCGTGCACCTCGTCGGCCGTCAGGTGCACATGGTCGCCGTCGAGGACCTCCGCGACGACGCGCCGCTGGGAGGTCACACGCCAGCCACGCCCGCGCAGTCGTCGCAGCAGGTCGCTCATATCGGATTCACCTGTTCGGGGTCGGCGGGAGGTCCGCGGGTTCACCGGGCATCTGTCCGGATCACGATGGCGTACGGATCCCGAGGGGATATGGATTCGGCGAGCTTCTTGACCTGGACTCTGTCCATCGTAGGATCGGTTCCGGCGACCGCCAAGGGAGCACGCCAAGGAAGTCGGGACGCTCGGGCACGACCGGGGACGGGGCATTCGTTCTCCGGTCGAGGGACCGGTGCCGGCCCGTCTCGGCCGCTCCACCGTCCGCACTACCTGGGCGCCCACCATCGGCCCAGTCCGGAAGGATTCCCCATGTCCGAGAACCCCGACGCAATCGTCACCGACCCGAAGACGGAGAAGACGGAGGGGACCGGCGGCTGCCCCGTCGCCCACGGGCGTGCCCCGCACCCGACGCAGGGCGGCGGAAACCGCCAGTGGTGGTCGGATCGGCTGAACCTGAAGATCCTCGCGAAGAACCCCGCCGTGGCGAACCCGCTCGGCGAGGACTTCGACTACGCCGAGGCGTTCCGGGGCCTCGACCTGCCGGCCGTGAAGCGGGACATCGCGGAGGTGCTGACCACCTCGCAGGACTGGTGGCCGGCCGACTTCGGCCACTACGGCCCGTTCATCATCCGGATGGCCTGGCACAGCGCGGGCACCTACCGCATCAGCGACGGCCGCGGCGGCGCCGGGGCCGGCCAGCAGCGCTTCGCGCCGCTGAACAGCTGGCCGGACAACGGCAACCTGGACAAGGCCCGCCGTCTGCTGTGGCCGGTCAAGAAGAAGTACGGCCAGGCGCTCTCCTGGGCCGACCTGATGATCCTCGCGGGCAATGTGGCCCTGGAGTCGATGGGCTTCGAGACCTTCGGCTTCGCCGGTGGCCGCGAGGACGTGTGGGAGGCCGAGGAGGACGTGTACTGGGGCCCGGAGACCACCTGGCTCGGCGACGAGCGCTACACCGGCGACCGCGAGCTGGAGAACCCGCTCGGCGCCGTCCAGATGGGCCTCATCTACGTCAACCCGGAGGGCCCCAACGGCAACCCGGACCCGATCGCGGCGGCCCGCGACATCCGGGAGACCTTCCGTCGGATGGCGATGAACGACGAGGAGACGGTGGCCCTGATCGCGGGCGGCCACACCTTCGGCAAGACGCACGGCGCGGGCCCGGCGGACGCGGTCGGCCCGGACCCGGAGGCCGCCCCGATCGAGGAGCAGGGCTTCGGCTGGCGCAACAGCCACGGCACCGGCAAGGGCGGCGACACCATCACCAGCGGTCTGGAGGGAATCTGGACCAACACCCCGACCGCCTGGGACAACACCTTCTTCGACATCCTCTTCGGCTACGAGTGGGAGCTGTTCAAGAGCCCGGCCGGCGCCCACCAGTGGCGGCCGAAGGACGGCGCGGGCGCGGGCACCGTCCCGGACGCCCACGACCCGTCGAAGACGCACGCCCCGACCATGCTCACCACGGACCTGTCGCTGCGCTTCGACCCGGCGTACGAGCAGATCTCGCGGCGCTTCCACGAGAACCCGGCCGAGTTCGCGGACGCCTTCGCCCGCGCCTGGTTCAAGCTGACCCACCGCGACATGGGCCCGGTCGTGCGCTACCTCGGCCCGGAGGTCCCGCAGGAGACCCTGCTGTGGCAGGACCCGCTGCCCCAGGCCGGCCACGAGCTGATCGACGCGGCGGACGCGGCGGCGCTGAAGGCCGAGGTCCTCGCCTCGGACCTGACGGTCGCCCAGCTGGTGTCCACGGCGTGGGCGTCCGCCTCCTCCTTCCGGGGCAGCGACAAGCGCGGTGGCGCCAACGGCGCCCGTATCCGCCTGCAGCCGCAGAGCGGTTGGGAGGTCAACGAGCCGGACCGGCTCGCGACCGTGCTGCGGACGCTGGAGGGCATCCAGGAGCGGTTCAACGCGGCACAGACCGGCGGCAAGCGGATCTCGCTGGCCGACCTGATCGTGCTCGCGGGTGCGGCGGGCGTGGAGCAGGCCGCCAAGGACGGCGGGGTCGAGGTCGAGGTCCCGTTCACGCCGGGCCGGGTCGACGCCTCGCAGGAGCAGACGGACGTGGAGTCCTTCGCCGCGCTGGAGCCGGCGGCCGACGGGTTCCGCAACTATCTCGGCAAGGGCAGCCGGCTGCCGGCCGAGTACCTGCTGATCGACCGGGCGAACCTGCTCACCCTGAGCGCCCCGGAGCTGACGGTCCTCGTCGGCGGTCTGCGGGTGCTGGGCGCCAACTTCCAGGAGTCGTCGCTGGGCGTCCTGACGAAGAAGCCGGGGACGCTGACCAACGACTTCTTCGTGAACCTGCTCGGCCTGGGGACCACCTGGGCGCCGGTCGCGGGCGACTCCAACCTGTTCGAGGCGCGCGACGAGGCCACTGGCGAGGTGACCTGGACGGGCACCCGGGTCGACCTGGTCTTCGGCTCGAACTCGGAGCTGCGGGCTCTCGCGGAGGTGTATGCGAGCGACGACGCCAAGAAGAAGTTCGTGCACGACTTCGTGGCGGCGTGGGGCAAGGTCATGGAGCTGGACCGCTTCGACCTGGTCTGACGCGGACCTGCTCTGACGAGTCCGGCAGTGTCCGGCGGCGCCTTCGGCCGGCCCTTCACGGGTCGGGCCGGGGGCGCCGCCGGCGTTCACGGGGCGGGGCGGCTCGGGCGCGAGGGGGGTGGGCGGCCCCGGGCCGGGCAGGCGCTTGTACAGGGCTCCCGTCGCTCGCCCCCCTTGCGGCGGGAGCCCGCCCGCGTCCTGGTGCCGGGGGATTCCGTCAGTCCCTACGGTCCGTGGCGGGGCGGGGCTCCGGGGCTCTCGCGGTCCGGGCGAGTTCGGCGGTGAACTGGGCGCCGGCGAGCAGGGCGAGGTTGGACAGCCACAGCCAGATCAGGAAGACCACGATCCCGGCGAGGGACCCGTAGAGCCTGCTGTAGGTGGACAGGACCGTGGTGTAGAGAGCGAACCCGGCGGAGACCGCCAGCCACAGGACCGAGGCGAGGACTCCCCCCGGCAGGCTGTACCGGCGGCGCCGGGCGGCCGGCGGCCCGGTGTGGAAGACGATCACCACCAGCACGGACACCAGGCAGAGGAGCAGGGGCCAGCGCAGCACGCTCCAGGCGACCGCCACCGTGGCGTCCAGCGACAGCATCCGGCCCGCGGCCTCCGCGATGGGGCCGCTGACCAGCAGGACCAGGGCGCTCACCACCAGCAGCCCGAGCAGCGCGAGCGCCGTGAGCACGATGCGCGGCGCGGTCCGCAGGGGCGAGCGCCGGTCCCGGGTGCGGTGCATCCGGTGCAGCGCCCGCCGGAAGACCGCCAGATAGCTGCACGCGGACCACACCGCGCTGGCGGCGCCCGCGATCATCACCGTCCAGGCCGCGGAGTCACCGCTGACCATCCGGACCAGGGCGTCGTGGAGTTCCCCGCCCGCCGCGCCGGGTGCCCAGGTGCTGATGTGGCTGATGAACGCCTCGGCGGTCCCGGGGCTGAAGAAGCCGAAGGCGACGACGGTGACCACCAGGGCGGGCAGCACGGCCAGGATGGCGTAGTAGGTGAGGGCGGCCGCGTAGTCCGAGATGTCGTCGTTCCACATGGACACCGGGGTGCGGCGCAGAGCCGGGTATGCCCTGCCCCTCAGCCGCAGGCGGGCCCGGGTGAACCGGCCGTCGTCGTGGGAGCCGGTGCCTGGGGAGCCGGGGGCTTCGGTGCCGAGACCGGAGCCGGTGCCGGTGGTGGGCGGGGGCCGGACGGCGGCGTCGGCGGCGTGCGGTTCAGCGGACATCGGCGGTTCCGGCGGTTCGGGGACGGGCAACTCCGGTACGCCCGACGCGGGTGGCCCCGGAGGCCCGGGCACCGAGGCGGACGCGTGTGCGCAGCGTATACGGGTCGACGGACGCGTCCGTCTCCGTGAGGAGGGCGGCGAGCGGCGCGACGACCTCCCCCGGCGGTGTGCCGGGTTCGAGAGCGATCCGCAGACGTACGTCGAGGCGCCGCCGTGCCCGGCGGCGGACCCGGGCACGGCAGCGGGCGACACCGTCGATCGCCACCGCGCGTCGGGAGAGTGAGGTCTCCAGGGCGCTCGTGTCCAGCACCGCGCCGGGCACGGGCAGCGGCAGGCGTCGGCCGGAGGGACGGAGGGAGACATCGGCCGTCCATAGGGCGAGGAGCAGACAGATGACGGCCGCCGCGCCGAGAGCGGCGCCGGTCCAGGGGGTTCGGGCTGCGGCCGTCCGGGCGCGGTCGGCAGCCTCGGCCGCGGTGCCGGCCTCGGGCCACCAGGACGGCAGATGCGGCGTAACACCGGCGTCGGTGCCCAGCAGCAGAAGCCCGGCGAGAAGCAGCACCGCCCCGGCACAGGCGACGACCCCACGGTTCAGCAGGAGTCGGGACTGATTCATGGGGTGCCTCCGCTGCTCCGGGGGTCGGGGGGCGGTGAGAGGTCCGGGTCCAGGACGGGAACTACGAGAGCTGGTGAGAGGTCGGAGGCCGGGTCCGGGACGGGAGCTGGCGACGGGTCAGGTGCCGTTGACGGTCCCGGGGCGGACGGGCTGCCGTCGGCGGGTGCGGCCGTCCCCGGGCCCGGCGCGGAGCCCGACTCCTCCGTGGCCGGTGCCGACCGCGCCGGGCCCGGCGTCACCGTGACGCGCACCCGGGGGACACGCCCCAAACCGGAGCCCGCGAGTGCCTGCGCGGCGGTGTCCGTGACCGCGCGGCGCGCGGAGTCGCGGTCGCCGAAGGCGAGGCGGGCCCGGACCGCCGCCCGGCGGCGACGCACGCGGACGGTCACCCCGTCCACGCCCGGCACGCCGGAGACGACGTCACCCACGCGGCGCGCCACCGCCGCCCGGTCCACGCTCACCGCGACCGAGCCCGGCGCGGGCGAGAGCGCGGACAGCCTCCCCCTGTGCCCGGGCGCGACGGCCGCCCACAGCAGGACGAGTCCGAGCACGACGAGCGCCCCGCCGAACACCGGGAGGAGCCGATCGCCAGGACCGTGGCCGGGCAGCACGTCCACCGCGTCCACCGCTGACGCGTACCAGCCCCCTGCCGACTCGCCCGGCCGCACCCCGGCGAGCGAGGCCGCCCACACGGCCCCTGCGGCGCAGACCATGGCGGCGAGGAGCGCCGACAGCGTCGCTGGGAGCCGCCGCGGGGAGAGGTCGCGCCGGGTGGGCCGGGCACCCCAATCTGCCGGTGCGACGGCGGCGGTCCCATCGTGGGCCCGGCCGGGTGGAGGGCTCGTCAGCGCACTGATCCCGACTCGGGCGACCGACACATCGAGCCCGGTCAACTCCCCTGTCCTCGCGCTCACATGGTCACGCAGCAGCCGTGCCGAGCGAGCCACCGGCGCCCCCGCGGGCAGGGCGATGCCGAGGGAGACTACGGCTTCCCGGCCCCGGACCGCCGCTGACACCGTGCCCACGGCCGCCGCCCGCCCGGGCAGCGCCTCCGCGGCCGCCGCCGAGGCGATCCGCCGCACCGCGCGCCCCGCGACCGTGGTGGCTCCCCGCCCGCCGGGGGCCGGGGCGGTCACCGGCGTCCCCGCTGATCGAGCGCGTCCCGCAGATCGTCGAGGCGACCACCGCCGTCGACCCACCGGCCGGCCGCCCAACCCACCGCGCCCAGGGCCGCGACCAGCAGGAACGCCCCGAAGCCTCCGAACCAGCCCGCGAACGCAAGCGCCATGCCCGCGAGCATCCCTGTCGTCGCATTGCTCACCGTGGCTGCTTCTCCTTCCGCGCCGTCTGGTCGGCGCTCCGTACCGCTCGTTCCCCGCTGCGCCCCGGGCAGACCCGCCCGCCCCGGGCGAGGGGCGGTCACTCGACGCGGGTGTCGCCCGGAACGGAGTCGTCCTCGTCGTCGGGCAGGTGTACGTCGTTGACGGTGACGTTGACCTCCACGACTTCCAGGCCGGTGATGCGCTCCACGGCGGCGATGACGTTCTCCCTGACATCACGGGCGACATCGGTGATCGGGACGCCGTACTGCACGACGAGGTCGAGGTCGATCGCGGTCTGGCGTTCGCCGACCTCAACCTTCACCCCGCGTCCGACGTTGGGCCGACCGCCGGGGACACGGTCGCGTACGGCGCCGAGGGTGCGGGACAGGCCACCGCCCATGTCATGGACGCCGGGGATCTCGCGGGCGGCCATACCGGCGATCTTCACAACCACGACATCGGCGATGGAGGTGCGGCCTCGGGTGGCGGCCGGCTCGTCGGCGCCCGGCGCGCCGCCGCTCAGGGCGGTGGTGGCCTGGTGACGGGGCTCGGTCCGGGGGGCGTTGACGTGCTTGGCGGCGGGGGCTGTCTGGGTGGTCATCCGGATGGGTCCTCTCTCTTCTGCGTGGACTGCCTGTACGGGGACAGACCCTGACCGAGGGGCTTTGTGACGCGGCGGCACGGATTTTCTTTCGGCGGGGTTCCACGCGTCACAGATCCCGACCCGGTGGTGTCCAAGCGATCGTGACCACAGGAGAGGAGTCGCCCAGTGCCGGGCGCCCGCACGGATGTGCCAACCGATCTGCCACCGCCGGACACCGACGACGCACTGCTCGCGGTGCGGGCTGCCGAAGGAGACGAGGAAGCTTTCGAATTGCTGGTCCGCCGGCATGCACCGCCGATGATCCGGCTGGCCACCCGGCTGCTCGGAGACCGGGGCGAGGCGGAGGACGCGGTGCAGGAGGCGTTCGTGGGCGCCTGGCGCCGACTGCCGGAGTTCCAGAGCCGGGCGTCCTTCGGGACGTGGATCTACCGTATTGTCACCAACCGCTGTCTGAATGTGCTGCGGTCCCGCAGACCCGCCGCACCGCTGGAGGCAGTGGGCGAGCCGGTGGCCCCCGAGCACGCGGTCTCGCCCGCGCGGATCGCCGAGGGGCGGGAGGCCGTGCGTGAGATGCGGAAGGCCCTCGACACGCTCACGGCCGAACAGCGCGCCTGCTGGGTGCTGCGGGAACTCGACGGCCGCTCCTATGAATTCATCGCGGAGGCGGTGGGGATCGGCCAGGACGCCGTCCGCGCCCGGGTGTTCCGCGCACGACGCACTCTGACCGCTGCATTGGGGGACTGGCGATGAGCTCTCGCAACGATCCGCCCGACCGCATGTCCCCGCCGGACATGCACTGGGCCGCGCCCGACCTCACCTCCCCGCCCGACACGCACCGGGGCGCGCCCGTGTACGAGGGCGAGGCGCCCGTGCACGAGGACGAGGCACGGCTCGACTGCGGGCGGCTGCTCGCGGACGTCTGGTACGCCGTCGAGCAGCGGGATCCGGACACCCACCGGAGCACCTGCCCGCACTGCACCGCGGCGGCGGAAGAGTTCACCCGGCTGGAAAGCGCCGCAGGCCGGCTGCGCGAGGAGACGGCGACGGTGCCCGACGCCGACGCCTCCTCGCTCACCGAGCGGGTCATGGACGTGGTGCGCCTGGAGCTGCGCCCCGGCCGGCCCGTCCCCCTCGGCGAACCCGACGAGGAGCTGTCAGTCGTGGAGGCTGCCGCCGCCCGGGTGCTGCGGGCGGCGGCCGAGACGGTGCCCGGGGTGCGTGCCGGATCCTGCCGGCTGGTGCCGGAAGGTGCGCGCGGCGGCCCCGGGGTCCTGGTCCGGCTCGATGTCCATGCCCCGACCCACGCGGTCCTGCCCGGGATCGCGGAAGAGGTCCGCTCCCGGGTCCTGGCGGCCGCGGACCGGAGGCTGGGTCTGACGGCCCCCGAGGTGGACGTGCGCATCACCGATCTCACCGACGCCCCGGGTCGCCCCGCCCATGGCCCGGGCGATCCCCTCGATGGCCCGGGTCCCAGTTGGGCCACGTATGAGGAGGGCCGCTCATGACAGCCAACGGCACGTCGGCGCACGAGGCTCTTGTGGCGGCGGCCGCGGAGGCGGCGCTGTCCGTTCCAGGGGTGGCGTTCCTGAGACCCGGGTTCGGGGGGCTGCTGAGGTCCGCACTGTCGGCGCGGTCGCGCGAGGCGGACCCGACGGCCGGGGTGCGGCTGGTGCGTGGCGACGGCTCCGGTCCCTGGCGGGTGGAGGTCCGGGTGGTGGCGCGCGCGGAGGCCCGCACGGTGGACGTGGCGCGGGCGGTCCGGGCGGCGGTGCGCGACCGGCTGAAGCCACTGCTGCCTGCGGCAGCGGGGCCCCCGAGGGTGGTGGTGACCGTGACCGGCCTGCTCTGAGGACCGAGTGGCTCGCGCCGCCTGCGACGCCCGGGCCGCCCACGACGACCGGCGACGTGCACCGCGGGCCGGGACGGGGGCGGCCCCCGGGTGAGCCGTGTCTCACCCGGGGCCACCGCCTTGCCTATGCAACTCGTTGCATAGGAGCATCGTGCGCATGGCGCTCGACCACGCGATCCTCGTCTCCCTGCTGGAGCGGCCCGGCTCCGGCTATGAGCTGGCCCGGCGTTTCGAGCGGTCCATCGGGTACTTCTGGACCGCCACGCACCAGCAGATCTACCGGGTCCTCAAGCGCATGGAGGCCGACGGCCTGCTCGATCTGCGCGAGGTGCCGCAGCAGGGGCGGCCGGACAAGAAGGAGTACTCCGTGGCCGAAGCCGGCCGCGCGGCGCTCTCCCGCTGGCTGCACGAGCCGATCGAGCCCGAGAGCCTGCGCCACGACCTCGCCGTCAAGATCCGTGGCGCGGCCTTCGACGACCCGGCCACGCTCATCGGCGAGGTGGAGCGCCACCACCACGTGCACAGTGACCGCCTCGCGCACTATCTCGCCGGTGAGCAGCGGGACTTCACCGGCCCGGACGCACCCGCGCCGGATCCCGGGCGCGAGCTCCAGCACGTCGTGCTGCGCGGCGGCATCGCGTACGAGCGCATGACCATCGCCTGGCTCGACGACGTCCTCGCCACCCTGCACCGCCTCGGCGCGGCGGCGGACCCGCCCGCCTGAACCCGGCCGCGCCCCGCCCGTCCCGACCCGACCCGGCGCGCCCGCGCGCCGCGCACCCCGGCTTTCTCCGCAGACCGTCAGAACCACAGACCTTCGAACCACAGACCCTCAGCCCCGATCCACGGAAGGCGGTCCTCCCAATGGCCGACCAACTCCTGTTCAACCCGCGCACCTATGACCCGGCGCACTTCGATCCGGAGACCCGCAGGCTGCTGCGGGCGACCGTCGACTGGTTCGAGGAGCGCGGCAAGCGGCGGCTGATCGAGGACTACCGCACCCGCGCCTGGCTGGGCGACTTCCTCGGCTTCGCCGCGAAGGAGGGCCTGTTCGCGGCCTTCCTCACGCCGGAGTCGGCGGGCGCCGGGGAGAACCGCCGCTGGGACACCGCCCGGATCGCCGCGCTCAACGAGATCCTCGGCTTCTACGGCCTGGACTACTGGTACGCGTGGCAGGTGACCATCCTGGGCCTCGGCCCGGTGTGGCAGAGCGAGAACCCGGCCGCCCGCGCCCGGGCCGCCGAACTCCTGGAGCAGGGTGAGGTGTTCGCCTTCGGCCTCTCCGAGCGGGCGCACGGCGCGGACATCTACTCCACGGACATGCTGCTGGAGCCGGACGGCGAGGGCGGTTTCCGGGCCACCGGCTCCAAGTACTACATCGGCAACGGCAACGCCGCGGGCCTGGTCTCCGTCTTCGGCCGGCGTACCGATGTCGAAGGACCGGACGGGTACGTCTTCTTCGCCGCGGACAGCCGCCACGAGGCGTACCACCTGGTGCAGAACGTGGTCGACTCCTCCAAGTACGTCAGCGAGTTCCGCCTCGACGGCTACCCGGTCGGGCCCGAGGATGTGCTGCACACCGGGCGGGCCGCCTTCGACGCGGCGCTGAACACCGTCAACGTCGGCAAGTTCAACCTGTGCACCGCGTCCATCGGCATCTGCGAGCACGCGATGTACGAGGCCGTCACCCACGCCCGCAACCGGGTCCTCTACGGGCGCCCGGTCACCGCGTTCCCGCACGTCCGCCGGGAGCTGGCCGACGCCTATGTGCGGCTGGTGGGGATGAAGCTGTTCAGCGACCGGGCGGTGGACTACTTCCGCTCGGCCGGTCCCGAGGACCGCCGCTATCTGCTGTTCAACCCGATGACCAAGATGAAGGTGACCACCGAGGGCGAGAAGGTCATCGACCTGATGTGGGACGTCATCGCGGCCAAGGGCTTCGAGAAGGACACCTACTTCGCCCAGGCCGCCGTCGAGATCCGCGGGCTGCCCAAGCTGGAGGGCACGGTCCATGTCAACCTCGCCCTGATCCTGAAGTTCATGCGCAACCATCTGCTGGACCCGGTCGACTACCCGGCCGTACCGACCCGGCTGGACGCGGCGGACGACGCCTTCCTGTTCCGCCAGGGCCCGGCGCGGGGTCTGGGCTCGGTGCGCTTCCACGACTGGCGTCCCGCCTTCGACGCCTACGCCGAGGTGCCCAATGTGGTCCGGTTCCGGGAACAGGCCGATGCGCTCTGCGAGTTCGTCGCCACGGTCGCCCCGGACGAGACGCAGAGCCGGGACCTGGACTTCCTGCTCTCGGTCGGCCAGCTCTTCGCACTGGTCGTCCACGGCCAGCTGATCCTGGAGCAGGCGCGGCTGACGGACCTGGAGGCGGATGTCCTCGACGAGCTGTTCTCCGTCCTGGTGCGGGACTTCTCCGCGCACGCGGTCGAGCTGCACGGCAAGGACTCGGCCACCGAGGCGCAGCAGAGCTGGGCGCTGGGCGCGGTCCGGCGGCCGGTGGTGGACGAGGCGCGCTCGGCGCGCGTCTGGGAGCGGGTCGAGGCGCTGTCGGGGGCGTACGAGATGGCTCCGTAGCCCGGCGGGCAGGACCGGTCGGCAGCTCCCGTGGGCAGGGCCGGTGGCGCACCTCGTGGACAGGGTGTGCGCCCACCGCGCGCTACCGGGCCTCCCCCGGGGCCGCCTCCTGCGGCGGGCCGCCCGGGTGGCCTGGAGGGCCCGGGTGGCAGGGCTGCGCGTCGTGGGCGAGCAGGGCGAGCTGGATGCGGTTGTCCAGGCCGAGTTTGGCGAGGGCTCCGGAGAGATGGGCCTTGACCGTGCCGGTGGAGAGGAACAGCCGTTCGCCGATCTCGGTGTTGGACAGCCCCTCGGCGACGGCGGCGGCGACCGCGCGCTCCCGTTCGCTGAGGGCCGCGAGCCGTTCCTGTGCCCGGGCGGTCCGGTCGTCGCCGGTGCCGGGGCTCGCGGCGGCGTGGTCCATCAGGGCGCGGGCGGCCGACGGGGAGAGCACGGGCTCGCCGCGTGCGGCGCGGTGGACCGCGCCGACGATGTCCTCGGGGTCGGTGTGCTTGAGGAGGTAGCCGGCCGCGCCGGCCCGCATGGCGTCCAGCACCGTGGTGTCGGAGTCGAAGGTGGTCAGGACGATCACCTGGGCGCCGCCGCCGTCCTCGGTGAGGCGGCGGGTGGCGGTGATGCCGTCGGTGCCGGGCATCCGGATGTCCATCAGGACGACGTCGGGGGCGAGGGCCCGTGCGGCCTCGGTCGCCTGCTCGCCGTCGGCGGCCTCGCCGACGACCTCGACGCCGTCCGCGCCGCGCAGCATCAGCCGCAGCCCTGCCCGCACCAGGGCGTCGTCGTCCACGAGCAGCACGCGGATCACCCGCACCTCCCACACGGCCTGGACCTGGTCACGGCCACGGTAGCCGGGCCCGGAGGGTGAAGACGCCGTCGGTGCTGCCGTGCTCCAGGACGCCGCCCTCCAGTTCCACTCGTTCGGCCAGTCCGGTCAGGCCCGCGCCGGCGCCGGGGATCTCGGTGGCGGTCACCCCGACCGGCAGGGGGTTGCCGACCTCGACGGTGAGTCCCCGGCCGGGCGAGCCGGAGAGCAGGACGGAGAGCCGGGCGCCGGGCGCGTGCTTGCGGGCGTTGGTCAGGCCCTCCTGGACGACCCGGTAGGCGGTGCGCTGGAGCCGGGGGCGCAGCGCCCCGGGGACGGCGCCGGGGGCGAACGCGGTACGCAGGTCGATCTGCTGGCCCGCGGCCCTGGCCTCGTCGGCGAGCTGTCCGACGTCCGCCAGGCGGGGCTGGGGCGGGGCGGTCCCGCCGGTGCCGTACCCGTCGGCGGGTGCGGCCGCGGGGGCGCCGGGGCCGGGGGCCGTACCGGGGGCGGTGGCCGGATCCGGGTGCTCGTCGGCGCGCAGCACGTGGAGGACCTGGCGCAGCTCGTCCAGCGCCTGGTGGGCGTTGTCCCGGATGACCTGGGCACTCTCCACGAGCTCGGCGTCGCTCAGCGCCGGTGCGCCTCCGCTCCCGGCGCGCCGGGAACGGTAGAGCAGGGCCCCGGCGTGCACGGAGAGCAGGGAGATGCGGTGGGCGAGGACGTCGTGCATCTCCCGGGCGATCGCCGCGCCTTCGGCCCGGCGGGTGTCCAGCAGCTTGCGGGCGTGCTCGGCGCGTTCGCGTTCGACGTCCTCACGGAGCCGCAGGACGAGCATCCGGCGGGCCCGCAGGGCGCAGCCCCAGGCGAAGAAGACCAGGTGGTAGGCGAGGACGAAGACCGCTGTGGCCCATCCGCCCTCGTGCGGGACCGAGTAGAGGAGGACGTACGGTGCGGTCGCGACGACGAAGAGAAGCAGCACGGGGACGGAGCGCCGCCAGGGAACCCGCAGGGCCAGGTTGAGGATGATCACCATGCCCGCACCGAACATGCTGTTGGCGAGGGCGGCGGGGACGACGGCGAGCAGGGCGGTGCCGAGCGGCCACCGGCGGCGCCACCACAGGGACAGGCAGGCGAGGGCGCCGAGCGGGGCGTCCGCGGCACGGACCCAGTCGGGAAGGTGGTGGTACTCGCTGGTCACCGCGAGCATCACGGCCCACCAGGCGACGGCCCAGAGGAAGAGGGCGGAGTCGACGAGCCAGTCCCGCAGGGTGCGGGGGTGCGGCCCGGGGGTGCCCGCCGCGAGCAGGTCCCCGGGGAGCAGTGTCTCGGGGACATCGGCGGAGGCGGGTCGGCTGGCCACGCCACGAGCATAGGACGACGGTCGGTCGGGCCGGATCGGCCAGGTGGCCAGTGCCTTCCGGCCACCTGGCCAATGGCAGCCGGGTCCCGCAGCGGGAACGATGACGGCATGCGCCCGGAATCCGCAGCCCACGCCCCTGAGCCCACCGGCTCGCCGTCCCCCGCCCCCGCCCCCGCCGCCCCCGCCGCCGCCGCCGACACGGTGTCCGGCCCCGCGGCCGGCGGGTCCGCGGCCGACGCGGCGCCCGCCTTCGAGCTCGTCGGGCTGACCAAGTCCTTCAACGGCCGCCCGGCCGCCGACGCCGTGACGCTCTCCGTGCCGCGCGGCCGCCTGCTGGGCCTGGTCGGGCCGAACGGGGCCGGGAAGACCACCTCTCTGTCGATGGCGGTCGGGCTCCTGCGCCCGGACGCGGGCACCGCGCGGGTGCTGGACGTCGACGTGTGGGAGCGGCCGGAGGAGGCCAAGCGGCTGCTGGGGGTGCTCCCGGACGGGCTGGCCCTGCCGGAGCGGCTGACCGGCGCGGAACTGCTCCTGTACTGGGGGCGGTTGCGCGAACTGGACGACGAGGTGGTGCGGGCCCGGACGGCGGAGCTGCTGCGGGTGCTGGAGCTGGAGGAGGCGGAGGCGTCGGGGACGCTGGTCGTCGAGTACTCCACCGGGATGCGCAAGAAGATCGGCCTGGCGACCGCCCTGCTGCACGCCCCGAAGGTGCTGGTCCTGGACGAGCCGTACGAGGCGGTGGACCCGGTGTCCGCGCGGGTGCTGACCACCATCCTGCGCCGGTTCACCGCGGCCGGCGGTTCGGTGGTGGTCTCCAGCCATGTGATGCCGCTGGTGGAGCGGTTGTGCGACCGGGTGGCGCTGATCGCGGACGGCCGGGTGCGGGCGGACGACACCCTCGCCGAGGTCAGCGGGGACGGCACGCTGGAGGACGCCTTCGTGCGCCTCGTCGGACGGCGGGACATGGGCGAGGAGGAGCTGTCGTGGCTGGGCTGAGCGCGCTCGCGGGGACGGGCCGGACGGCGCGCACCCTCGTCGGGCTGAAGTTCACGGTCCTGCGTCACTCCTCGCAGGGGGTGCGGCTGAGCCGGGTGGTGTTCTGGCCGCTGGCGGTGCTGGCGACCTGGGGTGCGGTGGTGTTCGCGGACGGCACGGCGGTGCGGCACGACGTGCTGCTGCTGGTGTTCGCCGTGTGGGGCGTGGGCTGGGCGATCGGGCCGGTGCTCGCGTCGGGGGCGGGGGTGCTGCGGCCGGCGTTCTTCTCGCTGCTGCCGGTGGGGCGGCGCCGGCTGGGGCTGGCCCTGCTGGCGGCGGCCTGCGTCGGCTACGGGCCGGCGGTGAGCGTGCTGGCGCTGTCCTCGCTGGCCGTGCACGCCGCGCTCCTCGACCCGGTGACCGTCGCGGTGGCGCTGGTCGCGGTGCCGCCGCTGCTGGTGCTGATGGTGGCCGTGTCCCGGATCGTGTACGCGCTGATGGGCGCGGCGATGGGGTCGCGGCTCGGGGTGGCGATGTCGGCGATCCAGTACGGGGCGCTGGTCGCGTCCCTGTTCATGGGGTGGCTGGCGGTCGCGGGCACCAGCCGCGGGGTGGCGGCGGTGATCGGGGACGGGCTGCCCGGCCGGACGGCGGAACGGGTCCTCGCGGCGTTCCCGACCTCCTGGCCGGTGCGCGCGGTGGAGGCGGCCGCGTCCGGCGGCTGGGGCGCGGCGGCCGGGTGGCTGCTGGCGCTGACGGCGGCGGCGCTGCTGGCCGCCGGGGTGTGCGCGCTGGTGCTGGCACCGCGTACGCCGGTACGGGCCTCGCGCCGGCGGCTGCGCCCGCTGGGGAGCCGGGTGCTGACGGGCCGGCGGCTGCTGCCGGACACCCCGGTGGGGGCGGTGACGGGCAAGGAGCTGCGGCAGTGGTGGCGCGACCCCTGGCGCTCGCTGGAGTTGCAGTGCGCGGTGTGGACGTCGGTCTTCATCGTCGGGATCGGCCGGCTGAGCGAGCAGCCGGAGATCTGGCCGTTCGCCGGGCTGGCGGTGACGCTGATGACCGCGCTGGCCGCGTGCAATCTGCTGGGGCAGGACGGTACGGCGGTGTGGCTGACGGTGGTGGGGGCCGGGCCGGGGACCGTGCGGCACGACATCCGGGGCCGTCAGCTGGCGCTGCTGCTGTTGTTCGGTCCGCCGTCGGTGGTGCTGACGGTGGTGTTCACGCTGCTGTCGGGCGAGTCATGGGCGTGGCCGCTGCTCGCGGCGCTGCTGCCGGCCCTGCTGGGCGCGGCGGTCGGGGTGGCGGTGCTGCTGTCGGTGGTCGCGGCGACGCCGGGGGTGGACCCCAAGTACCGGGTGGGGCCGAACGACGCGGGGGACGTCTCGTACCAGATCTGGATCGGGCTGTACGGGACGCTGCTGCCGGTGGTGCCGACCGCGGCGCTCGCCGTGCCGGCGGCGGTCAGCGGGTCGACCGGGCTCGCCTGGGCGGCGGTACCGGCCGGGGTGCTCAACGGGGCGCTGGTGGCCTGGCTGTTGGGGCGCATCGCGTACCGGCGCCTGGCCGCGCGGCTGCCGGAGACCTTTGTGCGGCTGCGGTACGGCAAGGCGGTGGCGGCCGAGCAGCAGCCGGCCGGGCGGGGCTTGCTGGACGTCATGGAGCGCGGGTCGGTGAAGGGCAACCAGGAGCGGAAGCCGGTCGGCACCTGACCGGCCGGAACGGGGCGCGCGCGCCGGGTCGGGAGGGTGCTTCGAGGGCAGGGCGCGCCCGGTCGGGAGGGGGCGCGGGCCCGGGGGTACGAGGGTCGAGCGGCCCGGGCGGGGCCTGCCCGGCCCTGGGCGGGTCGAGCGGGCGCGCCGGGTCGGGCGCGCCCGTATCCCGGGATGCGGCGGTCCACTGGGCGAGACGCCCGTTGACCGCCGTACCGCGTTCTGGCACGTTGTGCCGCATGTTGCGTTCAGCCCTGCTCACCACGCGCGGTCATATCGACCTGCTGCGGGTGGCCTCCGCCGCGTGTCGCCGCGGCTGCTGACGCCTTCTTCCTTCGCACCTCCCGCTCCACCGCGTCCGCGGTGCCGCGCGTCCTTCCGCAGGCCCTGACACCCTGACCGCCCCTGCGCGGTTCCGGGGCGGTGCCGTGCGCCCGCGCCGCACCGCCGTCACGCGTGTCCGCGACGGCCGCCCTCCTCCCCTGGACCCCGTATGAGCATCAGTCATGCCCCGCCCGGCGCACCGAAGTCCGTGCCGCAGGGCTCCCCTCCCCCGACCGACGACGACCGCGCCGCCGCGACACCGCTTCACGCGGACACCGCCCCCGAACTGGTCCCCCTCGTCCCGGCCTCCTCCCGGCGGGCCCGGATACCCCGCTGGATGCGGCGCACCTCCGGCCCGCTCCTGCTGCTGGCGCTGTGGCAGGTGCTCAGCTCCACGGGCCTGCTGACCGCGGACGTGCTCGCCTCCCCGGGGCGGATCGCGCAGGTCGCGGGCGATCTGGTGGCCGACGGCTCGCTTCCCGCCGCCATGGGCACCTCGCTCCGGCGGGTGGCGCTCGGGCTGCTGGTCGGCACCGTCGCCGGCACCGGACTCGCCCTGCTCTCGGGCCTGTTCCGGATCGGCGAGGACCTGGTCGACGCGCCCGTGCAGATGCTGCGGACGGTGCCGTTCGTCGGTCTGATCCCGCTGTTCATCATCTGGTTCGGCATCGGTGAGGCCCCGAAGGTCGCCATCATCGCGCTGGGCGTCACCTTCCCGCTCTACCTCAATGTGTACGCCGGAATCCGCGGGGTGGACGCCCAACTCGTCGAGGCCGGCGAGTCCCTGGGCCTGGGCCGCTGGGGTCTGGTGCGCCATGTCGTGCTGCCGGGCGCGCTGCCCGGGGCGATGACCGGGCTGCGCTACTCCCTGGGCATCGCCTGGCTGGCCCTGGTCTTCGCCGAGCAGGTCAACGCGGACGCGGGCATCGGCTTCCTGATGGTGCAGGCGCGGGACTTCCTGCGCACCGACGTGATCGTGGTCTGCCTGATCGTCTACGCCTTCCTCGGCCTGCTCGCCGACTTCATCGTCCGCTCCCTCGAAAGGCTGCTGCTGCAATGGCGACCGACGTTCACGGGCCGGTGAGCCCCGCCCCCTCCCCCGCGTCCGGCTCCGGGGCGGCCTCGGCCGTCCGCGTCGAGGGGCTGACCCGGTCCTTCGGCGGACGGGCGGTCATCGACGACCTCGATCTCGACCTGCGCCCGGGCGAGTTCACCGTCCTCCTCGGGCGCAGCGGCTGCGGGAAGTCGACACTGCTGCGCATCCTGGCCGGGCTGGACCAGGACATCACCGGCACGGTCCTGGTGCCGCGCCGGAAGGCGGTCGCCTTCCAGTCGCCCCGGCTGATGCCGTGGAAGAAGGTGTGGCGCAACGTCCTCCTCGGTCTGCCGGATCGGCCGGACCGGTCGGTCGCCGAACGGGCCCTGGAGGAGGTCGGGCTGAGCCACCGTTCGGACGCCTGGCCGAAGACCCTGTCCGGCGGCGAGGCGCAGCGCGCCTCCCTGGCCCGGGCCCTGGTGCGCGAGCCGGATCTGCTGCTCCTCGACGAGCCCTTCGGCGCGCTGGACGCCCTCACCCGGATCAAGGCGCAGCGCCTGGTGGGCGAGTTGTGGCAGCGCCGGGGCTGCGCGGTGCTGCTGGTCACCCATGACGTGGAGGAGGCGGTGCTGCTCGCCGACCGCGTCCTGGTGATGGACGGCGGTGTCATCGCGCACGAGCAGCACATCGACCTGGCGCGGCCGCGCGACATCACCGATCCCCGCTTCGGCGAGCTGCGGGCCGGTCTGCTGGAACGCCTGGGCGTCGGCACCGGCACAGGCACCGGCACGCCGACACCGGCCGCGGCCTGAACAGGGGGCGCACCCGCCCCGAACGCCCCCCGCCCCGAACGCCCCCGCCACCCCGAGAACCCGATCACCCCGAGAACCCGATCACTCCGAAGGAACGGAACGAACCACCATGCGACCACGCCTCGCGTCCGCCGCGCTCCTGCTCCCGCTGGCCCTGCTGCTGTCCGCCTGCGGCGGGAACTCCGCGGCCGAGTCCTCCTCCGACACCGACGGCAAGGGCTCGGTGACCCTGAACGTCGGTGACCAGAAGGGCGGTTCGGAGGCGATCCTGCGGGCCGCCGGTGAACTCGACGACCTCGACTACACGATCAAGTGGTCGACGTTCACCTCCGGCCCCCCGCTGCTGGAGGCGGTCAACGCCAAGGCCGTCGACATCGGGGGCGTCGGCAACACACCGCCCGTCTTCGCGGCCGGCGCCGGCTCGAAGATCAAGGTCGTGGCCGCCTGGCACGGCAGGGCCAAGGGCGACGCCGTCCTCGTCCCGGACGGCTCCCCGCTGAAGGAGACCGCCGCGCTGAAGGGCCGCTCGGTGGCCGTGGCGCAGGGCTCCTCCGCGCACTACCAGCTCGTCGCCTCCCTGGAGAAGGCCGGGCTGTCGCTGAAGGACGTCGACGTCAAGTACCTCCAGCCCGCCGACGCGCTCGCCGCGTTCACCTCGGGGAAGGTGGACGCGTGGGCGGTGTGGGACCCGTACACCTCGCAGATCCTGGGGAGCGGGCAGGGCCGGGTGCTGACCACCGGCGAGGGGGTGGTCAACGGGCTCAGCTTCCAGGTCGCGGCGCCGGACGCGCTCGCCGACAAGAAGAAGTCCGGGGCGATCGAGGACTATCTGGAGCGCCTGCGCCGGGCCCAGGACTGGGTGTTCGAGCACCCCGAGGAGTGGGCGAAGGTCTGGGCGAAGGACACCGGTCTGCCGTACGAGGTCGCGCTGGCCTCGGTGAAGCGGACCAACGCCACCCGTATCGCGGTCGCCGTCGACCCGCCGCTGATCGCCTCCGAGCAGAAGATCGCGGACACCTTCGCCGGGCTGAAGCTGATCCCCGGCGAGGTGGACTTCTCCGCGTACACCGACACCCGCTACAACGGCGACCTGCCGCCGTCCACGACCACTCCGCGACCCTCCCGGGAGTCCTGACATGACCGTACGTCTCCACTGGTTCCTGCCCACGGGCGGCGACGGCCGCACCCTGGTCGACCGTCACGCCTACGGGCCGAACGGGGCGTCCACGCCGCCGCGCGGGGTGCGGACGCCGGACATCGAGTACCTGGCCCAGATCGCCAAGGCCGCCGAAGGGCTCGGCTTCGAGGCCGTGCTGACGCCCACCGGCACCTGGTGCGAGGACGCCTGGCTGACCACGGTGGCGCTCGCCCAGCACACCGAGCGGCTGAAGTTCCTGGTCGCCTTCCGGCCCGGCCTGATCTCGCCCACCCTCGCCGCGCAGATGGCGGCGACCTACCAGCGGGTGACGCGGGGGCGGCTGCTGCTCAACGTGGTCACCGGCGGCGACTCGGACGAGCAGCGCCGCTTCGGGGACCGTCTGGACCACGACCGGCGCTATGCCCGCACGGACGAGTTCCTGTCGGTGGTGCGCGGGGCGTGGCAGGGGACGCCGTACGACTTCGCGGGCGAGCACTACCGGATCGACGGCGCGCTCACCGCGCTGCCGCCGGACCCGCTGCCGCCGCTGTTCTTCGGCGGGTCGTCCCCGGCGGCCGGGCCGGTCGCGGCGCGGCACGCGGATGTGTACCTGACGTGGGGCGAGCCGCCCGCGCAGGTCAAGGAGAAGATCGACTGGATTCGCGGGCTGGCGGAGAGGGAGGGCCGCGAGGTGCGGTTCGGCGTCCGGCTGCACACGATCTCGCGGGACTCCTCCGCCGAGGCGTGGGCGACGGCGCACCGGCTGCTGGAGGACCTGGACGCGGACACGGTCGCGGCGGCGCAGGCCGCGCTCGGGCGCAGTGAGTCGGTGGGGCAGCAGCGGATGCTGGCCCTGCACGGCGGCTCGCGCGAGGACCTGGAGATCCATCCCAACCTGTGGGCCGGGGTCGGGCTGGTCCGGGGCGGTGCGGGTACGGCGCTGGTCGGCAGCCACGCCGAGGTCGCGGACCTGATCGAGGAGTACCACGCGCTGGGTGTGGAGCACTTCGTGCTCTCGGGCTATCCGCATCTGGAGGAGGCGTACTGGTTCGGCGAGGGCGTGATCCCCGAGCTGGCGGCCCGGGGCGTGCTGGACCGGGGCGTGCCGGACCGGGGTGTGCCGGACCGGCCGGACGCGGGTGCGGGCGCGCGGGTGCCGCTGGCGGTGGCCGGCGGACGCTGAGCCGGAAGCCGGCTCAGCGCCGGGCCAGGGGCCGGGTGCGGATCGACGTCCGCACCCGGCCCTATGCCGTTCGGTCATCAATCGATCAACATCGGTCATTACTGAGCAGAGTCCGCCGGGGCCCTCTCCGGCGGCCTACGGTGCGATCACCGAATGTGCCGGGGGCAACCCCGGCCCACCACACGCGAGATTGGGGAGAGACCGTGGCGAGTGTGGAAGTGTCGCTCAAGGAGATGATGGCCGGGGTCGAGGGGGCGCTGGGGGCCGCTGTCGTCGACTACACCAGCGGGATGGCACTGGGAACCCTCGGCGGGAGCAAGGACCTCGACCTGACGGTGGCGGCGGCCGGGAACACGGACGTGATCCGCGCCAAGGTCCGCACCATGGAGCAACTGGGGCTGAAGAGCGGGATCGAGGACATCCTGATCACGCTGGCCAGCCAGTACCACCTGATCCGGCTGGTGTCCGGACGCTCGGGGAACGGGCTGTTCCTCTACCTGGTGCTGGACAAGCAGCGCTCCAACCTGGCGATGGCCCGTCATCAGCTCCGCCGTGTCGAGGAGCAGTTGGAGGTCTGACCCACGGCAGTCGCCGGCCCTCTTTCGCGCCCACGATGTGAAGACTTCTTCAAGTCGCCACATCAGCATGAACCCAACTCATGGATGGGCGCGGCCCGGCTCACGGAGGATCGGCGAGGGACGAAGGCGCGGCGGCACTCCGGGGTGCCGCCGCGGCCGGGACGACAACCCCGACGCGTCAGGGAGCGAACGCGCATGCAAGTACCCCTCTACCAGGCCAAGGCGGAGTTCTTCCGCATGCTCGGGCACCCGGTGCGCATCAGGGTCCTCGAACTGCTCCAGCACGGGCCGGTCCCCGTACGGGACCTGCTCGCCGACATAGAGATCGAACCGTCCAGCCTCTCCCAGCAGCTCGCCGTGCTGCGCCGCTCCGGGATCGTGGTGTCGATACGGGAGGGCTCGACCGTCAGCTACGCCCTCGCCGGCGGCGATGTCGCCGAACTCCTGCGCGCGGCCCGCCGTATCCTCACCGAGCTACTGGCGGGCCGGAACGAACTCCTCGCGGAACTGCGCGAGTCGGACGAACCGGCCCCGACGGCCGCCGGCGGACGGGTCTAGGACGGCCCGGCGCCACCGGCAGGGCGGGGCCGGGGCGGCCCGCCGTCACCGGCCGCCGCCCGAAACGCGGGCAGAGCACCCGGTTTCGGGCGGGGCGGGACGGGGAAGCGTCCCCGCGCGGTGCCGGGGCCCCGGCACCGGACCCCCGCGACCGTGCCCGGGAGGCTTCCGTGCAGGAACCGGCGTCCGCCGCCGAGTTGTTCGACGCGCTCGGGAAGGAGTACGAGACCGCCTTCGCCGGGGCCGAGGGGCAGCGGCGGAGTGTGGAGTGGATGATCGGCCAGGTGCCCGACGGCGGGCGGGTGCTGGACGTCGGCTCCGGCACCGGCCGCCCCGTCGCCGCCGCGCTCGCCGCGGCCGGGCTGCGGGTGACCGGTATGGACGTCTCGCCGGTCATGGTCGAACTGGCCGCGCGACAGGTCCCCGAGGCGCGGTTCGTCCGGGCGGACATCCGCGCCGAGGTGCCCGAGCCGGGGCGGTACGAGGGGGCGTGCGCCTACTTCTCCCTGCTCCAGATGTCCCGCGAGGAGCAGCGGGCCGTCGTCGCGCGGATCGCCGGGTCCCTGGTGCCCGGCGGTGTCTGCGCGCTGGGCACGGTCCCGCTGGACCTCGACGGCGTGGTGGGCACCTGGATGGGACACACCGTCCGCCTCACCAGCTTCCCGCCGGACGGCTTCGTGCGGCTCGCGGAGGACGCGGGACTCGACGTCGTGGAGGTGAACGAGGAGGTCTTCACCCCCGCGACGGAGCTGGCCCGCGTCGAGCCGCAGCTCTATGTGCACTGCCGGCGCCCCGCGTGAGCCCCGCCCGGGCGTACCCCGCCTTCTGCGCCCACACCCATCTGTTCCCCGGGGCCCGGCCGCTCCTGCGGGAGCTGGGCGACCCGGCGGCTTTCGCCGCCGCACCCCGGCCCGTCGGCGTGGAGCTGGAGTTCGCCGACGGGGTCGTCGCCGCCGCCGAACTCCTGGTCGCGGGCCCGGGGGACGCGGTCCTCGCGGTGCCCGCGTACACCACGGCGGCCGGTACACGGATCGCCGAACGCACGTGGCCGGTAAGGGAGCTGCGGACGGGCGGCGACATGGAGGGCGGCGAGGTGGAACTCGTGCTCGGCGGCCGGGCCGCCTGAGCCCGCGGCAGACGGCCGCCCGCCCCGGGGCGCCGGTGCGCTCCCGGGGCGGGCGGGGGCGCAGCCTCGCCGGACGGGTGCCGGAGAGGGCCGGCCGTCCGGTGGGTCAGCCGGCCAGCCGGGAGGCGATGTCCGCGAGGTGGCGGCCCTGGTAGCGGGCGGCCTCCAGGGTCGGCTCGTCCGGGCTCTCGCCGCCGCCGCTCGGCCAGCTGGTGCCGTAGGGGTTGCCGCCGGCCGCGAAGAGCAGCGGGTCGGTGTAGCCGGGCGGCACGATGATGCAGCCCCAGTGGTAGAAGACGTTGTTCAGGGAGAGCAGGGTCGACTCCTGGCCGCCGTGCCGGTTCATGGCCGAGGTGAAGCTGGTGACGGGCTTGTTGTGGAAGGCCCCCGCCTGCCACAGACCGCCCGTCTGGTCGATGAACTGCTTGAGCTGCGCGGTCACATTGCCGAAGCGGGTGGGCGTGCCGAAGGCGTATGCGGTCGCCCACTCCAGGTCCTCCAGGGTCGCCTCGGCGACCTCGTTCTTCGCGGCGTCGACATGGGCCCGCCAGGCGGGGTTGGCGTCGATCGCCGTGTCCGGCGCGAGTTCCGCGACGCGCCGCAGGCGGACCTCCGCCCCGCGGCTCTCCGCGCCCTCGGCCACCGCCTGGGCCAGGCTGTGCACATTGCCGGTCGCGCTGTAGTAGATGACGGCCACTCGGACACCCATGGGACGGGCCCCTTCCTCGGTTCTGGTGTGCGGTCGCGCGGTCGCGTTGCCGCGCGGGTCGTGACCCTCGACTGTCCCCCGGGACGGGGTCCGACACCTGTGCCGACCGCACCGCCCGGAGCAAGCTTCGCCTCAATGCAGCAAGGCGGGGGTGAGTCCCGCCCACGGATTGGGCAGGTCGCCGGTGACCGGGCCGGTGACGGCCGCACCCCGGCTCAGGGCGGTCCGCACCGCGAGCGGCACCAGGGCGGGCGGCACGCCGTAGACCAGGTGGCAGAAGCGCTCGGGCGGGCGGCGGACGGTCCACTCGGGGCGGGTGAACGCGGAGACATAGGTGCTCCAGTGCCCCTCGAAGGTGACCACGAGGTCGGCCGCGCGGCTGTAGCCGGGCGCCGGGTGGACGCCCGGGTTGAGGACGACGGGCGAGGCGCCGAGCCGGCGGACGGCGCGCACCAGGCGCCGGCAGGCCGGGAGTTCGGCGGCGCCGGACGTCACCCGGTCGAGGAAGCAGCCGTCGGCCGCGTACCAGTCGCGGTGGCGGGCGACATCGGCGACCACCTCGGCGTCCGGCCGCCGTCCATAGGCGCTGTCGACATAGCCGAGGACCCGCGCGCCGCCGGCCCGGAGGGCGGCGGCGGCCGCGACGTACGCGGGGTCGGGCGCGGTCCCCGGCCCGTCGGCCGGGTTGACGACGACCGCCCAGGTGTCCCGGGCGGCGGTGATCAGCCGGTGCCAGGAGCCGGGGTCCTCGGCCGGGTGCACATACAGGGGGACGAGGAGACTCACCGCCCGCCGCCGTCCGCACCGGTCCGCCCCACGACGCCGGGCGGTGACCCCGCGTCCGGGCCCGGCGGCCCCCCGTTCGCGTCCACGTCCCGGCCCGACGACCCCCCGTCCCGGCCCGACGACCCCCCGTCCGGGCCCGCGTCCGCGTCCGGGCCCGCCGCCTCCGCCCACAGTGCCGCGACCGACTCCGCCAGGGTGTGCTCCGGCCGCCAGCCCAGGGCCCGGTCCGCGGCGGTGATGTCGGAGCACTGCCACGCCACCCCGCCCGAACGGGCCGAGCCCCCGGACTCCTCCGCGACCCGCCCCGGGAACCCGGCCGCCCGGGTCAGGGCGGTGACCAGTTCGCGGACCGGTACGGCCGCTCCCCCGCCGATGTTGAGGACGGGCGGCAGCGGGCCGGGCGCGGTGGCGGCGAGGACGGCGGCCCGGGCCACATCGCGCGCGTCCACGAAGTCCCGGTGCGGGGAGAGGTCCCCGAGCCGGATCACGGCGGCCGGGTCCGGCCCGGCCTCGCGCAGCAGTCGCGCGACGCGGCCGGGCAGTCCGGCGGCGGGCGCGCCCGGCCCGACCGGGTTCCCCACCCGCAGGACCACCACGTCCAGGCCGGAGGCCGTGACCGCGACGGTGCCCGCGAGTTTGGTGGCGCCGTACGCGGTGACGGGCGCGGCCGGGGCCGTCTCCGGCGTACGGACGCCCGCCGGCCCGGGCCCGTACTCGGCCGCCGACCCCAGGTGCACCAGGCGCGCCCCGGGGGCGGCCCGCCGGAGCGCGGCGCAGAGCAGGGCCGGGCCGCGGGCGTTCACCTCGGCCAGGGTGACCGGGTCGCCGCCGACCGCGCCCGCGCAGTTGACGACCGCGTCGGGCGCGGCCTCGGCGAGGGCCCGGCCGAGGCGGTCGGCGGAGTCGGTCGCCAGGTCGGCGGGGACGTCCGCGCCGGGCGCCCGGCCGCCGGTGAGGACGGCGGTGCCGGGGGTGCGGCGCAGCAGCCGGACGACCTGGCGGCCGAGGTATCCGGTGGGGCCGAGGACGAGGATGCGCATGGCGGCGGTCAGGCTCCCTTGAGCAGCAGGGACTTGCGGCTGGTGAACTCGGCGTTGGCCCGGTCGTAGTCGTCGGGGCGGCCGATGTCGAGCCAGTAGCCGTCGAACTCGTAGGCGTGCGGCGGGTTTTGGGCGGCGAGCAGGTCGAGGACGAGTTCGTCGAAGCCGAGGGGCAGTCCGGAGGTGTAGGTGTCGAGGGTGGCTCGGGAGAGGCCGTAGACGCCCATGGAGACGCGGTAGTCCATGCTGGGCTTCTCCGTGAAGCCGACGATACGGCTGTCGGCGGTGGTGAGGACGCCGAAGTCGATGCGGACCCGGCGGTCGTAGGTGGCGATGGTGAGCGGGGCGCCGGAGGCGGTGTGCCGGTGGAGGAGGTCGGCGTAGTCGAGGTCGGTGAGGATGTCGCCGTTCATGACGAGGAAGGTCTCGGGCAGCCGCTCGCGCAGGGTGAGCAGGGGGCCCATGGTGCCGAGGGGGCTCTCCTCGGTGGCGTAGTCGACGGCCATGCCCCACTGGGAGCCGTCGCCGACATAGGCGCGGATGATCTCGCCGAGGTGGCCGATGGCGAGGGTGCAGCTGCGGAATCCCGCGGTGGCGAGCTGGCGCAGCACGATCTCCAGGATGGCGTGCTGGTCGCCGATCGGCACCAGGGGCTTGGGCAGGGCGGTGGTGTAGGGCCGCAGCCGGACACCCTTGCCTCCCGCGAGGATCACTGCGTGCACGGGCTTGCTCCTTCGTGGTGGTGACGGTGGTCGTTCGGGACGGTGGTGGCGCATAAGGTGACGAGTGACGAGTCGTCAGATGTTGTAGATGCCGGTTTTGTAGCGGGCCAGGTTGGCCGGGTCGCGGAAGAACGCGGCGGTGGCGGCGAGGCCCTGCTCCAGGTCGTGGGCGGGCGCCCAGCCGGTGGCCTCGCGCAGCCGGGTGGCGTCGGCGACCAGGCGCATCACCTCGGAGTCGGCGGGCCGGACGCGTTCCTCGTCGGTGCGTACGTCGACGGGGGTGTCCATGACCTTGCCGATCAGGGTCACCAGCTCGCCGACGGAGATCTCGCCGCCGGTGCCCGCGTTGAAGGTCCGGCCGACGACCCGGTCCGCGTCCGCGGTGCCGACGGCGAGGAAGGCGCGGGCGGTGTCGGCGGCGTAGGTGAAGTCGCGGGTGGGGCGCAGGTCGCCGAGGGTGATGGTGCGTTCCCCGGCGGCGATCTGGCCGATGACGGTGGGGATCACGGCCCGCATCGACTGGCGCGGCCCGTAGGTGTTGAAGGGGCGCAGGGTGACCACGGGGGTGCCGAAGCTGGCGTGGTAGCTGTCGGCCAGCCGGTCGCCGCCGGCCTTGGAGGCGGCGTACGGGGACTGGGTGTTGATCGGGTGGTCCTCGGTGATGGGGACGGTCCGCGCGGTGCCGTAGGTCTCGCTGGTGGAGGTGTGCACCAGGCGCGGGGTGCCGAGGGCGCGGACGGCCTCCAGGACGTTGAGGGTGCCGGTCACGTTGGTGTCCACGTAACTGTGCGGCGCCCGGTAGGAGTACGGGATCGCGATGAGGGCGGCCAGGTGGTAGACGCAGTCGGCGCCCTCGGCGAGAGAGCGCACCGAGCCGGGGTCGCGGACGTCGCCGAGGACGATCTCGACCTCGGCGAGGACGTCGGCGGGCAGGGTCTCCAGCCAGCCGTACGAGGAGAAGGAGTTGTACTGCGCCATGGCGCGGACGCGGTGTCCGGAGGCGACGAGGGCCTCGGTGAGGTGGGAGCCGATGAAGCCTTCGGCTCCGGTGACGGCGGCGAGCGGTGCGGAGGTCAACTCGGGTTCCTTCCATGGTCGTCGACAGGTGCGGGAGCGTGCGGAGGTGGTGCGGAGACGTGCGGTGGCCGCGCACCGGGGCGCGCGGGTGCCGGGCGGCTCAGCTGTGCGCGGCGGGCCGGCCGAGGCGGTGGAGCACCCACCCGCCGAGGACGAGCGCGCCGGCCGCGCAGCACAGGGGCCCCAGCAGGGGGTGGGGCGGCGGGTGCGCCAGGGCGGGGACGCCCGCGGCACCCGCCGCCCCGGTACACACCAGGGCGGGCGGCCAGGCGACGCCGAACGCCTGGAGCAGCAGGGCGGTCCAGAGCAGCGCGGCGAGCGGCAGCAGGGCGGCCGGATCGGAGCCGGTGAGCAGCGCGCCGGGCAGCAGGGGCAGCAGATAGGCGAGGAGGCAGCCGAGCAGGACGGCGGCCGAGCGGAGCCGGAACGCGGCCGGGGTGGCGGTCGCCCGGAGCGCCGCGACGGACAGGCCGCGGTACCGGTAGAGCAGCCACTCGGCGGGCCCCATGCTCACGGTCAGCACGATCACGGCGAGCGGTTCGCTCCGCCCCTCGGTCAGCACCAGCGTCCCGGCGGCCAGCCCGAACAGGGCGTACGGCAGGGAGCCGGCGAGCCGGGGCCGGGGTGCGGGCGGCGCGGGGGCGGTGGCGAAGGCCCCGGCCAGGGAGTGCGCGGCGGCGGCGACCGTGCAGGCTACCGTCAGCAGGGGCAGCGCGAGCCGGGCGGCCGGGCCGGGGTCACTCCACGGCAGGAGGGCGGCGCCCGCGATCACCGGGGCGAGGGCGGCCAGCAGCAGCCGTTCGCGGGCGAGGACCAGCAGCACGCCCGCGCCGGCCAGGTACACGGACTGTCCGGCCGCGAGCAGAACCGCGGGGCCGAGGCCGGCTCCGGAGCGGGTGCCGGCGAGGGCGACGGCGGTACCGGCGGCCGTCGCCAGGACCGCGCCGAGCAGCACGCCGGTGAGCAGGGTGCGCGCGGCCTCGCGGCGGCCGGTCGCCAGGCGCAGATGCGCGCGGTGGCCGAGGCCCTGGCCCCAGGCCCAGGACAGGAGTCCGGCGGTGACCAGCGCCGGTACGGCGCCGGACGCCCGCCAGAGCGGCGCGGTCAGCAGATGGGCGAGGCCGGGCAGGGCGAACAGGGCTCCGCGCAGGGCGCAGCGCAGATGGTCCGGGCGCCAGGGGTCGGGGGCCGGCGGCGGTTCGGGGAAGGTTCTGGGCACCCGCTGGTAGAGGGCGGAGGCGAGGGCGAACAGGTCGGCCCTGCCGTAGCGTTCGCGGATCACCTCGGCCGTCAGGCCCTCGGACTCCAGCAGGGCGGCGATCTCGTAGGGGTGGACGGCGGGGCCGACGCGGTCGGTGAGTTCGGCGGCGAGCCGGTCCACCTCGTCCTCGTGCCGGGCGCGGTGGCCCGGCAGGGCGAGGGTGAGGGTCCGCTCACCGCCGAGGGTCCTCTCTCCGCCGAGCCGCAGCATGAGGGTGTCCTCCCCGCCCGCCCCGGGCGGCTCCAGTGCCAGCGGCCCGCTCATCGGGCGGCCTCCACGGGGACGGCGGCCGTCGGCACCCCGGCCCGCGCCCCGGCGGCGGCTGCCGGGACCACCAGCGACGCGACCGGGACGGGCACCGGGGCCGTCCCCGTCCCGCCGCGCAGCGCCAGGTCCGCGTAGATCGCACGGAAGGCGTCGACCGTCTGACGGAGGGTGAACTGCTCGATCACCCGCAGCCGGGCCGCCTCCCCCATCCGCCGTCGGCGCTCCGGGTCCCCGAGCAGGTCGAGCGCGGCCGCCGCCATGGCCGCCGGGTCGCGGGGCGGGACGACGAGACCGGTGTCCCCGACGGCCTCGCGGACCCCGCCGACATCGGTGGAGACCGTGGCCCGGCCGCAGGACATGGCCTCGATCAGGGTGAACGGGAAGCCCTCGCTGATGCTGGAGAGCATCACGACCGACCCGGCCGCGTAGGCGTCGGTGATGTCGTCGACGCGGCCCTCGAACACCACCGCGTCCGTCTGCCCGAGGTCGGCCGCGAGGGCCTCGCAGCGTTCCCGGTACGCCTCGCCGCCGCGCGGAGTGCCGCCGAACAGCCGGAGCCGGGCGGCCGGTTGTTTCTCGCGCACCAGGGCGAAGGCGCGGATCAGGGTCTCCAGGTCCTTGATCGGGTCGACCCGGCCCGCCCAGCTGAGCACCGGCCCCTCCGGTTCGGGTCCGGCGGGCGGGAAGGCGGTGGGGTCGACGCCGTTGTAGACGGTCCGGATGAGCCGGGGGTCGGCGCCGCCCTGCTCCTCCCAGAGCCGGTTGTAACGGTTGCCGGGGGTGATCAGGGCGGCCCGGCGGTACGTTTCCTCGGCGAGCAGCCGGAAGAAGCCGAGCACCAGGGCCTTCACCGGCCAGCGGTAGGGCGCGGTGCGGTAGCCGAGGTAGCGCTCGCGGAGGTAGACACCGTGCTCGGTGAGGAGCAGGGGGACGCCGTGCCGTTCGCGTCCGGCGAGGCCGGGCAGGACGGCGACGCCGCCGCTGACCGCGTGCGCCACGCCCTCTTCGGGCGCCTCGGCGGCGAGCGGGCGCAGCGCGTGCTCCAGGAGGGTCGTGGCGGTGACGGCGTCGTGCAGGCTGGGCCGGGCCTCGCGCACCATCAGGCCGGGCCGGTTCCACACGGAGGTGAGCACGCCGATGGCGCGGTCGCCGCGGAGGAACGGGCCGAGGTGTCCGTCGGCCGCCGCGTCGGCCAGGGCGTAGAGGGCGGGGGCGAACCCGTCCTCGGCGCACGGGTCGAGGAGGGCGGTGACGAACCGCTCGTAGGCGGCGGCCAGTCGGCGGGCGCGGCGGCCCGCCGGGGCGCGTCCGGCGGGGGCCGGGCCCCACATCGGCACCGAGCGGACGCGGGCGACCTGCGGGGGCAGCTCCCAGACGACCGGTTCGCCGCCGGTGCCGGTGACGGCGAGGACCTCGAAGCGGACGTCGGGCATGCCGGTGACGAGCTGGTCGCACCAGACGCTCACACCGCCGTGGCTGTGCGGGTAGGTGCCTTCGGTGAGCAGGGTGACGCGCGGCGCGCCGGGAAGAGCGGGCATGGAGATGCTCCACCGTCGAGGACCGGTCGGTCCAGGGCTGGTCGGGGTCCGGTTCCGCGGGCCGCGGGCGTCGGGTGACGCCCGCGGCGGGCGGAGCGGTCAGCTCCCGGGAGCGGGGACCGGCGGCCGGACGGCCTCGGCGGCGGTGGACCGGGGAAGGAGGGTGACCCCGGCGGGTACGGGCGCGTCCGGCGCGGGGGCGACGGCGGCGGGCGGGGCGACGGCGTCCGGAGTGGGCGCGGCCGGGGTCCCGGGGACGGTCAGGGTGAGCGTCCCGGCCTCCCCGGCGGCCCAGCCGGAGACCGCTCCGGCGTACGGCGTCCCGAATGCGGAGCCGCCGGCGGTGGCGTCGGTCGTCCCGGTGGGCACGGTCGCGGGGACGTCGACTCCCGCAGGGGCGTGCACGGTGACGGTGTTCCCGGTGCGGTGGGCGGTGACCTCGCCGTCGGCCAGGGCGGTCCGCCAGGCGGCGCGGCGCTGCTGCTCGGTGCCGATGTCCTTCATCCGCAGGTTGACGATCGGGGTGCTGTCGGCGAACAGGCCCGCGTAGGTGCCGAGGACGGCGTCGAGGACGGGGTAGGCGATGCGTTCCTCGGCGAGGTTCGACTGGTGGATGAAGTGGGGCCTCGGGTCGTTGGCGACGACATGGCCGAGGGCGATCCGGGTCTCCAGCGGGACGATGTGGCCGGTGTAGCCGGTGGCCGGGTCGAGGGGCTCCGGGAGGCAGGTGGTGGTGGCGGGGTTGTCCTCGCAGATACCGCTGCCGCCCTGGGCGCGGCTGGTGTAGATCCAGTTGTACTCGTCGACCTGCTCGGCGGCGCGGCCCGCGTTGTAGAAGATGTTCATGGGGTGGCGGGCGACGGTGAGCGCCGTGCCGACGCGGCGCAGTTGCGGGTCGCGGGAGTTGTCCGAGGCGAGCCAGGTGATGCCGTTGTCGGTGAGGGCGGGCGCGAGGTTCGGGTTGTCCTGGGGCTGCTGCGGGGTCACCTTGAGGCCGGAGTGCTCACCGGTGACCAGCTCCCCGTTCTCCAGGGGCAGTCCGGCGGCGGTGCCCCAGACGCGGTTGGTCGCGATCTCGTCGGAGATCTCCTCGCGGCTCACCCAGGCGGTGCCGCCGCCGGGCGCGGTGGCGCAGCGCCAGGGGACGACGGAGATGTCCTGGACGCAGCCGAGGAAGGCGTGCGTGTAGGTGTGGTTGATCCAGCGGAAGCGGTGCCGTTCGGCGAGGAGGCGGTCGGCGAGGGCGTCCTCGCCGTCGTGCTCCTCGCGGTGGTCGGCGCTGCCCGCGCCGTTGTAGGCGAGGTCGAGGGTGAAGTCGCGGTCGTCCTGCCAGGCGGTGGCGTGGTCCACGTCGGCGGCCGTCATCCGGATCGGGTCGGGCTCGACGTCGTCGTCGGTGCAGTCCACGTCGCCGGGGGTGCAGTTGAGTTCGCTGTTCCAGCGGTCGTCGGCGGCGAACACATCGTCGACGTGGACGGCGAAGTAGTTGCGGGAGGCGCCCAGGTGGACGCCGCCGGTCATCCACTCCACGATGCCGCGGGCGAGGAGCCGGAACTGCTGCTGGTGCTGGTTGTAGACGAAGGTGACGACGAGTTCGCGGCGGCCGTCGTGCCGGTACTCGCCCACCAGGGAGCCGCGTCCGGCCCGGCCGGGGATCGGCGCGTCCACGTACGGGGTGAAGTCGGCGCCGGCGACGGGGGTGGAGAGGAAGGCGTAACTCTCGCCCACCGCGGGGTCGTTGTCCTCGAAGGGCACCGCGCCGTCGAGATAGCCGAAGGCCCCGGCGCGGCCCGCGGGGGTGACCCGGGCCTCGACGCCGTCGACGCTGCCCGCGTACCCGGCGAGGACCGCGTACTCCAGGCCGGCCTCGGGGCGGGCGTAGGTGTAGGCGTCGACCTGCGGGATGCCGTAGGTGCGCTCGTACGCGGCCAGGGCCGTCATCTCGTGGGAGCCGGCGGCGAACGGGTTGTCGTTCGGCAGGACGACGGCCTGGAACTTGGCGCGCGGGCGGCCGTCCACGGTGTCCGCGAGGAAGTCCTCGTCGATGACCGGGCGGCCGGACTGCCGCAGGTCGACCTCGGTGTACGGGGTGCCGGCGGCGGTGAGTTCGGCGGCGATGGCCCCGGTCGCCGGGCCGCCGTCGGTGACCATGAGCACCCGCAGGTCGATGCGGGGTTCCGGTGCGTCGGCGTGGGCCCCTTGCAGGGGCACGCACAGGGTGGCCAGCAGCGCGCCGGCCGTGCACAGGGTGGTGCGAATGCTCCGCTTCATGCGGTCGAGTCCCTCCCCAGGGCGGGATGAGGGCAGCCCCCAGCGGAGCCGACGTCACCCCCGTGCGGACGCCGCCGCCCCCCTCAGGCAACCGGTCGCGCCGCATCCGTCCCGACACATGGTGGGGCGCGTGTGGACCTTTTGTGTTCCTCCTGCGAAACCTGGCGGAAAACGTCAGGTGACGAATGGTCAGAAAGCTTGCCCGCAAGGACTGTTGGGCGCAGGAACGTTTCGACCGCCGGCACGGTTCCGAGCTGGCGTTACGCCCGCCCGGTGGGGTGCGCGCGGCACGGCCGGGGCGCAGGGAGGCACCATTGGTAGAGACCACGGAGATCACCCCGCCGACTGAGCGTTTCCGGTCACGGGAGCGCCCGCCGCCTCCCGTCGGAACGGGGCGCGGCGGGCGCTCGCACGGGGCCGTCAGGCCGTCAGGCCGTCAGATGCACAGGACCCTCAGGAACACCGACCCTCAGGAACACAGGACACGGATCTCGGGGGTGTGGAGCGGGCCGCCGGAGGTGGCCGTCCCGTCGCTGAACTCGGCGTAGAAGTACGAGTAGAAGCCGATGTTGCCGTTGCAGCCGGAGTCCGGGGCGACCTGGAGCCTCAGGGTCACGGTCCGGCTCTGGCCGGGCGGGACGGTGGTGCCGTAGTTGGCCCCGAGGTTCGCCGGACCGGTGCCGGCGCAGTCGACGTCGCCCGCGGCGGTGGCCCGTGTACAGCCGGTGAAGGCGTACGTCAGGTCCGGGCGCTGGGTGGTCAGCCAGGTGGGGTCGATCGTCTGGTGCACGAACCACACGTCGTGGGTGTGGTGGTTGGTGAGCGTCATGGTGACGTCGACCGTGCCGCCCGGCACGGTGGTGGCCGCGCCGGTGGAGAAGGTCAGCTCGGCGGGCCCGGGCGGAGCCGCGTGCGCCGTGGGGGCGAGGCCGAGGACGGCGAGGAGGAGAGCGAGGACGGAAGCGAGGCCGAAGCGCCTCAACGGAGTGCGTCGCATGGGCCGGAACGCTACGAGAGGCGACGCCGGGGCGCGCCCGGCCCGGGCGGGGACGCGGCGGAGTCGACCGGAAGTGTGCGGCGCGTGAAGGCACGGTGAGGCGATCTTCACCGGCCGGGTGGGCCCGCCGTTCCCGCACGGCAGCGGGGCGGGGGCGCGGGCGGGCCCGGTCGGCGCCGGGGCGTGCGCCCCGGCGGACCGCCGTGCTCGCCGATGGCGCATACCGGGCCACGCACGGGCCCGCCCGGCGGCGGCGTACGGTGGCGCGCCCGGTCCCGGCCGCCGGGGCGGGCCGGATCGCGGGGCCGGATGGGCCGGACGGCACTGGGCAGGGAGGTCGGCGCGGAGGGACGCTGGAGGCAGGGGAAGGCCCCGTACACACAGGAGGCGGCACTCATGTCCAGGACGCCCAGGACACCCCGCACGGTCGACGACGTGATGACGCACGCCCCCGTCGCGGTGGGCCGCGACGCCTCGTACCGGGAGATCGCCGCGCTGCTGGCGGACCGCCGGATCAGCGCCGTACCCGTCCTGGAGGGCGACGGGCGCGTGATCGGGGTCGTGTCCGAGGCCGACCTGCTGCCCGCCGCGGAGTACGCGGCGGCCGGCGGCGCGGGCCCGGACCCGGCCGGCACGGGGGAGGCGCTGACCGCGGACCGGCTGATGTCCAGCCCCGCCGTCACCGTGCACGCCGGTGCCGGGATCGCGGAGGCGGCCCGGATCATGGCCCGCCGCCGGGTGAAACGGCTTCCCGTGGTGGGTTCCGGCGGGCTGCTCGAAGGCGTGGTCAGCCGGGGCGATCTGCTGAAGGTCTTCCTGAGGCCGGACGCGGAGATCGCCGCCGAGATCCGCGAGGACGTGCTGCCGGGTCTGCCCGGGCCCGCGGACGTGTCGGTCTCCGTCGCCGAGGGCGCCGTCACCGTGACGGGCGCGCTGCGCGACCGGGAGCTGGTCCCCCTGCTGGCCCGCGCGGTACGGGCCGTGGAGGGCGTCGTCGACGTCCGCATGGACCTGTCCGCGCCCGTACCCGCAGGTGCGACCGCCGGGCCCCCGGCCCGCACGGCCCACGGGGAGGACTGAGCCCGGCGCACGCGGTGGCCCTGCGCACGCGGTGGCCGGTCGGCGGGCGGGGAGGGCCGGTCGGCCCACCCCCGCTGACCGTTCGGCCACTGCCCCGCCACGTCTTCCGGCCCGAGGCTGGAGGCACGTGGAAAGGAGGCCGTGATGGACACCAGTCCCCTCGACACCGGCACCGCGGAGGCACTCGTCGCCGCCGCAGTGACCGCGCCCTCGATGCACAACGCGCAGCCGTGGACCTTCCGGTTCCGTCCCGGCGACGGGCTGCTCCAGCTGCGCCGGGAGCCCTCGCGGTCGATGCCCGCCACGGATCTGGGCGACCGGGCCCAGCACCTGGGCTGCGGGGCCGCCCTGTTCAATCTGCGGGTCGCCGCGGCCCGGCACGGCTGGCTGCCGCGTACCACCCTGCTGCCCTCGCCCGACGAGCCCGAGCTGCTCGCCGAGCTCTCCTTCCGCCGGTCGGACGCCGACCCCGAGGGCCTGGCGGAGCTGTACGAAGCGCTCCCCCGGCGGCGCACCAGCCGTGAGCCGTTCACCGGCGAGCCGGTCCCCCCGGAGCTGCGCGACGCGCTGAGCGGCGCGGCGGTCGCGGAGGGCTGCCGGCTGACCTTCCTGTCGGACTGGCAGGTGGACTCCGTCCTCGAACTCACCGAGGACGCCGCGTACCAGGAGGCCACCACCGAGGAGATCCGGGCCGAGACCGAGCGCTGGGTCCGCACCGGCACGCCCGGAGCGCCCGCCGGGGGCGCCCCGGCCGCGTCGGGCATCCCGGCCGCGTCGCTCGGTCCCCGGCGCTGGGACGGACGCGCGCCGGTCCGTGACTTCGAGCCCGCGAACTCGGTGGCCGGGCGGCCGTCGGCCGTCTTCGAGAGCCATCCGTGCCTCGCCGTGCTGGGGAGCCGGAACGACGCTCCCCCGGACTGGCTGGTCGCGGGCCAGGCCATGGAACGGGTGCTGCTGCGGGCGACCGTGGACGGACTGTCGACGGCGCTCAGCTCCCAGGCCCTCGAACGGCCCGAGTTCCGCTGGGCGGTACGCGACCCGTTCGCGGTCGGCCACCCCCAGATGATCCTGCGGCTCGGTTACGGACCGCCCGTCCCCGCCACACCCCGCCGGCCGGTGGCCGAGGTCCTGGAGATCGTCCACCGCGCCTGACGCGAGGCGCGTGCGCGCAGGCCCGCGGGGTGCGGGCCTGCGCGCGGCTCACGCGTGGCTCGTGTGCGGCTCACGTGTCGCTCGTGCGCTCACGCGTCACGCGCGGCTCAGGTGCCGGTGAGCGGCGCGGTGAGCAGGCAGCGGACGTCCACCACCCCGTCGACCGCCCGCGCCAGCCGCTCGGCCACCGCCACGAGGTCCGCGTCCCGCACGGCGCCGGTCAGGGTGACCGTGCCCTGGTCGACCGCGACCCGGACGCCGTGGCCGGAGACCGGGAACAGCCGGTCGACCACCTCGTGGCGGACCTCCTCGGCCAGTTCCTCGTCCGGGCGCAGGAAGACCTTCAGCAGGTCGCCCCGGCTCACGATGCCCTTGAGGGTGCCGGTGCCGTCCACGACCGGCAGCCGTTTGACCTGGTGCCGGGCCATCAGATGCGCGGCGCGCGGCAGCGGGGCGGAGGCGGCGACGGTCACGGCGGGGGCGGTCATCAGCTCGCGGGCCGTGGTGGCCGCGGCCTTGGCGTAGTCGGCGAGGCGGTTGCGCTGGTCGATCAGGCCGGGCGCGGCGGTGCGCAGTTCCTCCTTCGGCAGCAGGTCCGCCTCGGAGACCACGCCGAGGACCCGGCCCTCGTCGTCGACGACGGGCACGGCGCTCACCTGCCACTGCCGCAGTACGCGGACGATGTCGCCGAATCCGGCGGCCGGGCCGACGGCGACGACGGTCGAGGTCATCATGTCCCGCACGGTGCGGACGGGGTGCGGGGTCCGTGGCGCGGGGGGCGTCCTGTGCGTCATGGCGGCTGCTCCCTTCCCGGGGCGGGCCTTCGCTTCACGGTCCCACCCGGCGGCGGGCCCCCGATAGGGCCGACCGGCCCCCCGGCCCATCCGTACGTCCCGCCCGGGCCGGGCCCTGACCGTGCCGGTGGCCCCCGGCCACGGGCCGTGCGCGGGCCCCGGGCGCGGCGGCGCCCCGGCGCGTCAGTCCGGACCCGGGCCGGTGTCCGCCGTGGGCAGCGGGACGCGCCAGCTCAGGCGGGTGCCGCGGCCGTCCGGGCCGGGTCCGAGGTCGAAGCTGCCGCCCAGCGCCTCGGCCCGTTCGCGCATGTTCCGCAGCCCGCCGCGTTCCGTGCCCGGGGGCGCGCCCACCCCGTCGTCCGTCACGGTGAGGGAGAGTTCCCGCGCGGCGACCACCACCCGGACGTCCACCGAACTCGCGCGGGCGTGCCGGGCGGCGTTGGTCAGGGCCTCCCCCAGCACGGCGACCAGGTGCTCGCCCACCGGGCCGTCGGTGCGGGTGTCGAGCAGGCCCTCGACCCGCAGGGCGGGCGAGAAGCCGAGCGCGGCCGCCGCCCGCTGCACGGCCTCCACCACCGCGCCGCGCAGCGAGTGCGCGGCGGCCTCGGACTCGTGGCTGCGGAGCCCGAAGATGGTGGACCGGATGATCTTGATGGTCTCGTCCAGGTCGTCGACGGCTCTGCGCAGCCGCTCCGCCGCCTGCGGGTGGTCGACGAACCGCTGGACGCTCTGGAGGGTCATCCCGGTGGCGAAGAGCCGCTGGATGGCCAGGTCGTGCAGGTCGCGGGCGATGCGGTCGCGGTCCTCCAGCAGCGCCAGCTCCTGGGCGTCGCTGCGGCGCTCGGCGAGTTCCATCGCCAGGGCGGTCCGGGCGGCGAAGCCCGCCAGCGGATCCGTCTCCGTCTGAGTGAACGCGGGCCGGCCCCGGGTGCGGGCGAGGAGCAGGACGCCCTCGCGGCCCTGTGTCCCCAGCGGCACGGCGACCGCGGGGCCGAGGTCCCGCCACCGCTCGGCGGCGGCCTCGTCGGCGTGGGGCTCCCGCCCGAGGTCGGCCGTGGTCCGCAGCTCCCCCGCCGCGAACGCCTCGGCGGCGAGGGAGCCGGTCGCGGGCAGCAGGGTGCCCCGGTGGCGTTCGGCTCCCGGCCCGGCGGCGACGGCCGCCCGCAGCCGGCCCGTGCCCTCGGCCGGCACTGCGACCAGGCCGAGGTCCGCGTCGGCGAAGTCCCGGGCGTGGCCCAGGATCAGTTCCAGGACCTCCGAGCGCGGCCGCCCGGACAGCAGGGCGGCGGTCACCTCGGAGTCGGCCGCCGCCCGGCGCTGGCCCCGGCGGGCGTTCTCGTACAGCCGGGCGTTCTCGATGGCGACGCCCGCCGCCACCGCGAGGGTGGCGACGACCGCCTCGTCCTCGGCGTCGAACTCGGCGGCGCCCCTCTTCTCGGTGAGGTAGAGGTTGCCGAAGACGGTGTCCCGGACCCGGATGGGGACACCGAGGAAGGACCGCATCGGCGGGTGGTGCGGCGGGAAGCCGGCGGAGGCGCGGTGTTCGGCCAGGTCCGCGAGCCGCAGGGGTTCGGGGTGCCGGATGAGCTCGCCCAGCAGCCCGTGGCCGCTGGGCAGTTCGCCGATGGCGGCCCACTGCTCGGCGGTGACGCCCACGGGGATGAACTCGGACAGGGTCTCGTCCTCGCCGATCACACCGAGGGCCCCGTACTCGGCGTCCACCAGGGTGGTCGCGGCCTCCACGATCCCGCGCAGCACCTGCGGCAGTTCGAGGCCCCGGCCGACGGAGAGGACGGCCTCAAGGAGGCCGTGCACCCGGTCCCGGGTACTGCGGACGTCCTCGATCCTGACCCGCACCTCTTCGAGGAGTTCGTCGAGCCGCAGCTTCGACAGCCGGCCGAGGTGTTCCGGACTGACGCTCATCGTGCCTCCGCGACGACCTGGCTCACCGTGCCTCCGGGACGGTCCGGCGGCTTCCGCCGCCCTCCCACGGTAGGTCCCGGGCGCATACCGCGCCCGGGACCGTCCCCCGGGGAGCGCGGGCGGGGCCGTGCCCGCCCGCGTCCCGTCACGCGTCCCCGGCCGCGTCGGCCCGTGTGCGGTCCGCGCCCGGGGCCGTGCCGTGCGGGACGACCGCGATCGGGCAGGGGGCGTGGTGCACGACCGCGTGGACGACGGGCCCCAGGCGGTCGCCCGCGCCGGCCCGGCGGCCGACGACCAGGAGACCCGCGTCCCCGGCGGCCCGGACCAGTTCCCCCGCCGCGCGGCCCTGCACGGTACGGCGGGTCAGGGGCACCTCGGGGTACTTCTCCCGCCAGGGGCGCAGCACGGCCGTCAGCGCGGTCTGCTCGTCCTCGGCGAGCAGCCGGGGCTCCGGCAGCGCCGTCCAGGCGCGCGCGTAGCCGTACAGCGGCGGGGGCTGCCAGGCGTGCAGCACCTCCAGGGGCGCGCCGCGCACCGCCGCCGCCTCGAAGGCGAAGCCGATCAGCTCGTCGTCGGCGGAGTCGAGGTCGAGGCCCAGCAGCACGGTCTCCCTCGGCGGTCCGCCGGGGGGACGTCCGCCGCGGACGAGGACGACGGGGACCGGGGAGCGGGCGGTGACGTCCAGCGAGGCGGAGCCGATCAGGAACCCGGCGAAGCCGCTGAAGCCCTGCGAGCCGAGGACCAGCAGCTCCGACTCCCCGGCGGCGGCGAGCAGCACGTCGACGGGCGGGCCCATGACGGTGCGGGGATCGACCTCCAGGCCGGGGTGGGCGGCGCGGAGGTCCCTCGCCACGCCGGCCGGGATCCGGTCGGCTCCGTCGCCGGCGGTCGCGGGGTGGTGTCCGGTGTCCGGCACGTATCCGGCGTGCAGAAGGGTGAGCGCGTATCCGCGTCGCAGCGCCTCACGGGCGGCCCAGTCGGCCGCGGCCACGCTCTCGGGCGAGCCGTCGACACCTGTGGTGATGGTCCTGCGCATGACGCACCTCCCGTGGTCGGGGCGGCCCCGGTGCCTGAGGTCCGTCCGGCCGGGCGGTCCGCCTCCTGTTGCCATCGTCACCGGCCGGGGGCGGCCGCCGGGAGGGGCGGTCCGTCGCTGCCCGGGCCGGTGCGACCCGGGTGGGACAGGGCCGTTCGGCCCCTGGCGAAGGGCCCCGCCCGCGGAGATGATCGAATCACCGGGCGGGCCGGGTCCCGGAAGCAGCCGCCCACGCCCAGCCGCCATGCCCAGGAGCAGCAGTCATGAACGAGGTACCGGCCTTCTCCGCCGAACGGCCCATCCGGGTCTTCCTGCTGGACGACCACGAGGTGGTGCGGCGCGGCATCGGCGATCTGCTGGAGGACGAGCCGGACATCGAGGTCGCGGGCGAGGCGGGCAGCGCCGCCGAGGCCCTGTCGCGGGGCCCGGCGCTGCGCCCGGACGTCGCCGTGCTGGACGTCCGGCTCCCGGACGGCGACGGGGTCACGGTCTGCCGCGAGCTGCGCGACCGGATGCCCGGGCTCGCCTGTCTGATGCTGACGTCCTTCGACGACGAGGAAGCCCTCCTGGACGCGATCATGGCGGGTGCGGCGGGCTATGTGCTGAAGCAGATCAAGGGCACCGACCTGGTGGCCGCGGTGCGGACGGTGGCCACGGGCCAGTCGATGCTGGACCCGGCGACGACGGCCCGGCTGATGAGTTCGCTGCGCGGCCCCGAGACGGCCCCGCCGCAGGACGAGCGGCTGGCGGCGCTGTCGGAGCGGGAGCGGGCGGTGCTCGACCTGGTGGGCGAGGGGCTGACCAACAGCCAGATCGGCAAGCGGCTGTACCTGTCCGAGAAGACGGTCAAGAACCACATCTCCCGGCTGCTGTCGAAGCTGGGCGTCGAACGCCGGGTGCAGGCCGCGGTGATCGCGGCGCAGGCGCACGAGCACGAGAACGCGCCCGCGCGGGAGGACCGGCGGTACGGCCACGGCTGACGGCCCGGCTCGCCGCCCGGCCGGTGAGCCGGGCCGAGCGGCGGGCCGGGCCGAGCGGCGGGCCGGGCCGGGCGGCGGGCCGGGCCCTGGCCCCGGACGGGCACCAACCCCTCGGACCGGGTCCGGACCCCGGACGGCCGACATCACCAAGCCCGAGACCCACCGGACCGGGCCCTGACCCCGGACAGGCACCGGCCCCTCGGACCGGGCCCGGACCCCGGACGGCCGACATCACCAAGCCCGAGACGCACCGGGCCCGGCGGCGGGCGCCCCGGGCCGGAAGCGCCGGGCGACCGACATCACCGGGCCGGGCCTGGCCCCGGACGGGCACGGGCCCCTCGGACCGGGCCCGGACCCCGGACGGCCGCATCACCGGGCCGCAGACCCACCGGACCGGGCCCGAGACGCACCCGGGCCTGGCCCCGGACGGGCACGGGCCCCTCGGACCGGGTCCGGCACGCGGGGCCCGGCGTGCCGGGCCCGCCCGCGTGCCGGGGCCGCGCGCCGCGCGTCAGGCGGCGACGACCGTGTCGTGGGGCGGCTCGCCGAGGACGACCTTGAGCGCCCCCGTGTCCGCCGCCTTGGCGAACACCTCGTACGCCTCCTCCATCCGGTCCAGCGGGAACCGGTGGGTGACCAGCCGGGACGAGGGCAGGCGTCCGGAGGCCAGCATGTCGAGCAGCAGCGGGGTGCTGAAGGTGTCCACGAGTCCGGTGGTGATGGTGACGTCCCTGATCCACAGGTCCTCCAGGTGGAGGACGGCGGGCTTGCCGTGCACCCCCACGTTGGCGACCCGGCCGCCGGGGCGGACCACGCGGGTGCACAGCTCGAAGGTCTCCGGTACGCCGACGGCCTCCACGGCCACGTCGGCGCCCAGGCCGCCGGTGAGGTCCTCGACGAGTTTCGCGGGCTCCTCGGCGGCGTTGACCGTGGCGTCCGCGCCGAGTTCCCGGGCGGCGGCGAGGCGGGTGTCCGCGAGGTCGACCGCGATGATCCGTCCCGGAGTGAAGAAGCGGGCGGTGGCGATCGCCGCGAGGCCGACGGGCCCCGCGCCGACGACGACCACCGTGTCCCCGGGGGCGACCTGCCCGGCGAGCACGCCCACCTCGTAGGCGGTCGGGAAGATGTCGGCCAGCAGGACGGCGTCCTCGCTGCGGACGGCGCTCGGCAGCGGGTGCAGTGAGAGGTCCGCGAACGGTACGCGCACGTACTCGGCCTGGGTCCCGTCGACAAGGTGGCCGAGGATCCAGCCGCCTCCGCCGCGGCACTGCCCGTAGCGGTTCTCGCGGCAGAAGCGGCACCTGCCGCACGCGCTGATGCAGGACACCAGCACCCGGTCGCCGGGGCGCACGGTGCGTACGCCGGGGCCGGCGTCGACGACCGTGCCGACGGCCTCGTGCCCGAGGACGCGCCCGGAGGCCACCTCGGGCACGTCGCCCTTGACGATGTGCAGGTCGGTGCCGCAGATGGTCACGGTGTCGACGCGGACCACGGCGTCCGCCGGGTCCTCGATCGCGGGGTCGGGCACGTCCTGCCAGGAGGTCTTCCCCGGTCCGTGGAATACGAGTGCCTTCATGGCGCGGGCTCCGTTCCGTGTGCGGGCGGCGGGCCCCGCAGGCCACGGGGCCCGCTTCCAGTCTCGCCCGAGGCCGCCCCCGCCGCTTGGGCCGACCGGGCCCGCGCCCCGGGCCCGGTCGGCCCGGCCCCCGCCGGACCGGACGAGTCCGCCGCCGCGACCGACGGCGTGCGCCGCCGGTCCGTGGGCCCGTTCGCCGGCCGGGCGGGGATACGCGGCACGCCGAAGGGCGCCCGGCCGCGCGCGTGCGGCCGGGCGCCCTTCGGACGGCGCGGGGGTGGTGTCCGGCGGATCAGGCCACGGGGGCCGGGTACGTCGGGTACTCCACGCCGGAGACGTGCTGGACGACCCGGATGACCTGGCAGGAGTAGCCGAACTCGTTGTCGTACCAGAGGTAGAGGATCGCGTTGTCGCCGTCGACCTTGGTCGCGCCGGCGTCCACGATCGAGGCGTGGCGCGAGCCGATGAAGTCGCTGGAGACCGCGTCGGGGGCGCTGGTGAAGTCGATCTGGCGCTTGAGCGGGGAGGTCAGGGACACCCCGCGCAGGTACTCCAGGACCTCGTCGCGGGTGGTCTCGCGGCCGAGCCGGAGGCTGAGGATGGCGATCGAGACGTCCGGCACGGGGACGCGGATGGAGCTGCCGGTGATCGGCGCCTTCAGCTCGGGGAGGGCCTTGGCGACGGCGGAGGCGGCGCCGGTCTCGGTGATGACCATGTTCAGCGGCGCGGAACGGCCGCGGCGGTCGGCCTTGTGGTAGTTGTCCAGCAGGTTCTGGTCGTTGGTGAACGAGTGGACGGTCTCGACGTGGCCGCGCAGCACCCCGTACTCGTCGTCCATCGCCTTCAGCGGCGGCACGATCGCGTTGGTGGTGCAGGAGGCACAGGACAGGATCTGCTCGTCCGGCTTGATGTCGTCGTGGTTGACGCCGTGGACGATGTTCGGCACGTCGCCCTTGCCGGGCGCGGTCAGGACGACCTTGTCGATGCCGGGGCGCAGGTGGCCCGAGAGGCCCTCGCGGTCGCGCCACTTGCCGGTGTTGTCGATGAGGATGGCGTTCTTGATGCCGTACGCCGTGTAGTCGACCTCGGACGGGTCGCCGGCGTAGATGACCTTGATCTCGTTGCCGTTGGCGATGATCGTGCTGTTCGCCTCGTCGACGGTGATCGTGCCCTGGAACTGGCCGTGGATCGAGTCGCGGCGCAGCAGGGAGGCGCGCTTGACGATGTCCTGCTCGCCGCCGCGGCGGACCACGATGGCGCGCAGGCGCAGGCCGTTGCCGGAGCCGGCCTTCTCGATGAGCAGGCGGGCGACGAGGCGGCCGATGCGGCCGAAGCCGTACAGGACGACGTCGCGGGGCTCACGGCGGTCGATCTTGTTGGCGCCGGTGGCGCCGGCGACGGCGTCGGCGGTGAACTCCTGGACGGACAGGCCCCGGTCGTCGGCCTTGTACGTCGCGGCGAGCATGCCGATGTCGATCTGGGAGGGCCCGAGGTCGAGCGTGGTGAGGGCCTCCAGGAACGGGAGGGTCTCGGTGACCGAGAGCTCCTCACCGGCCATCTGCCGGGCGAACCGGTGGGTCTTGAGAATGCTGATGACCGACTTGTTCACCAGGGAGCGGCTGTGCAGGAGGACGGTGACGTCCCGCTCCCGCTGCAGCTTCCCGATGATCGGAATCATCGACTCCGCGATTTCCTCGCGGTTCTTCCAGTTCGTGAACGAGTCCTCGTTGACAGTCACAGGTTTCTCTTTCGAGCTAGACGGCGCTCATATGCTAACCCGATAGGTGTTCGCCTCTTCACGGGGTCCCCCGTGAGCGGGCCCCCGCACCCCGCTCAGCGAACGACCGCCTCCACCCCGGACGCGCAACCGGCCCGCCCCGCAGGTGAGTTGACGCTGCGGGGCGGGCCGGAACGGTCGACGGCGGCGGCCGCCGGAGGGCGGGCCGGGCGGTCAGCCGAGGGCGGCGAGGAGTTCCCGCTCCCGATCGGCGCCGAGCCCGGCGCGGCGCTCGCGCTCCAGACCCTCCGCCCGCTCCCAGTCCAGGGTGTCGGCGAGCATCCGGGCCCGGGGCCGGTGGGTGAGCCCCGCCGCGCGCGCCGCCGCCCCGGTGCGGGCCGAGAAGCCCTCCCAGCCCGGTTCGACATGCCACATCGCCAGGGACCCGGGGCCCATGAACTCGCCCACGCCCTGCTCCTTGAGCCAGGCGGAGGGGGCGGTGACCAGCGGCCCGGTGTGCCCGCCGGCCGCCCGGGAGAGCTCGATCCACTCCCCGAGCGGGACCACGGGCCCCACCGCGTCATAAGTACCGGTGGCACCGGCCTCCGCCGAGCGGACCAGCCAGACGGCGAGGTCGCGCACGTCCACCGCCTGGGTGGGCTGCTCGGGCTCGTCGGGTACGAGCATCGGCCCCTGCGGGTCGCGCGCGGCGCGGGCGGCCCAGTAGCCGGTGCGGCCGGTGTGGTCGCCGGGTCCCCCGATCAGACCGGCGCGGGCGACGAGGAGACGGTCGCCGACGGCGGCCCGCGTCGCCTCCTCGCAGGCCGCCTTGGCCTCCCCGTACAGCGAGCGGTCGACCTCGTCGAGCGCCGTCGGCGGCAGCAGCGGGGTCGACTCGTCGGCACCGAGGGCGGTGTGCGAGGCGTAGACGCTCCCCGAGGACACATAGGTCCAGTGCCGGGCGGCCGGGCCGAGGGCGGCGAGCGCCCCCCGGACGAAGCCCGGCTGCCAGGACACCTCCACCACCGCGTCCCACGTGCGGCCGGTCAGGGGCGCGTACACGTCCGGGTCCCGCCGGTCCCCGGAGACGAACTCCGCGCCCTCGGCGGTGCCGCCGCTCTCCCCGCGCGCCAGACACGTCACCGTGTGCCCGCGCCCGATCGCCTGCCGTGCCACCTCACGGCCCAGCCAGGCCGTCCCACCCAGTACCAGGATCTCCATGCCCGCCAGCCAAGCACGGTGCGGGGCACGGGTCAGGGGGGGGTTCGCCGACGGCTGAGCCGCCGCGCGGCCCGCCCCCCGCGCGTTGCCGACCTCCCCCTCCCCTGTCAGCGTGGACGGTGGGACCGTGCACCGCGCCCGAGGAGGAACGATGAACAACCCAGCAGCAGGCACCCCGGGAACCGGCCGGATCGTGGTCGGCGTCGACGGCTCCGACCACGCCCGCGCCGCCGTGCTGTGGGGCGCGGCGGAGGCCGCCCTGCGCGAGGTCCCCCTGCACCTGGTGCACGCCACCGACACCGACCGGGAGACCCTCTTCACCTCCGCCGAGACGGCCAGGCGGGTCCGCGAGGCGGGCCACGACCTGCTGGAGCGCACCCGGGAGCTGGCGGCCGGACGCCACCCGGGGCTGACCGTGACGACGGAACTCACCCACGACGACCCCGCCGACGCGCTGCGCTCCCTCGCCCGGCCCGACACGGCCCTGGTCGTCGGGCACCGCGGACTCGGCGGGTTCGGCTCTCTGATGCTCGGCTCCGTCGGCCTGTCCGTCGCCACCCGCAGCGCGGCCGCCGTGGTCGTGGTGCGGGGCGACACGGACGCGCCGCCGCGGAACGTGGTCGCCGCCGGTGTCCGCGGCGAGGACGACCGCCCCTGGCTGGCGCGCGCCGCCGAGGAGGCCGCGCTCCGGGGCGCCACCCTGCGCCTGGTGTGCGTGTGGAACGTGCTGACCCAGGTCGGCGACATGGTCAGCATGATGGACGGCCTGGACGAGACCGCCCTGCGGCACAGCGAGCGGGCGGATGCCCTGGCCGAGGGGGTGCGCCAGGCGTTCCCGGGGCTGGACGTCGAGGTCCGGTCCGAGGCGGCGCGTTCGACGGCGGGCCTCCTGGTCGACGCCACGGCGGAGGCGGACCTGATGGTCCTGGGTGACCGGCGGACCCGGCGGGCCCTGGGTTCGTCCCTGGGCCGGGTGACGCACACGGTGCTGCACCACGCGGCCTGCCCGGTGCTGATCGCGCCCCGCCCGGAGTGAGCGGGCCCCGGGACTCCGCCCACGCCTCGGAGCAGCCTCAGAGCAGCAGGCGCGCCGAGCCCTCCACCAGGTCCCGCAGCACCCGGACGTACTCCTCGTCGCCGCCCAGTCCGCCGAGCAGGTCCAGCGCCTCGTCCCGGTGGGCGGCGAGGTCGGCGGCGTAGCGGTCCAGGGTGTCCGGGGCGAGGAGCAGCCCGAGGAGTTCGGCGCGGGCGGCCTCCGACTCCCGTGCCGCGCGGCGCAGTTCACCGATCCGGGCGGCCCCGGCGGGCGAGGCGGCGTCCAGGGCCCGGGCCAGCAGCCAGGTCACCGTGCCGTTGGCGAGGTCCTCGTGCCGCCCGGAGCGGATGTCCTCCTGGTCGTTGAAGAGCTGCCACAGCACGCCGAACACGGCGCCCAGCTCCCGCCACCGGCCCACCCGCCCCCCGTCCGCTCCGGCGAGCAGCGCGGCCGTCGCCGTGATCATGGCGAAGGGGGCGCCGGACTTCCCCCGGTACACCTGGACCACGGCGTCCCGGGGCGACCGGGCCGCGTCCCCGCGCAGATCGGCGAGTTGCCCGTCGGCCGCCCCGGCGGCGCAGGCCAGGACCTCGTCGGCCAGAGCGCCCCGCAGGGACTCGGCGACGGGGAGCGAGCGGACGATCCGCAGCGGCAGGACATGGCCGGTGACCACCGCCGCGAGCAGGGCCTCGTCCGCGCCGAGGGCGCCGGACTGCACGAGGGAGGCGTTGCCGTCGGCCAGGTCGTCCAGATAGCAGGCGGAGGTCCACCACAGGTCGTGCAGCGCGGCCAGCGGGACGGCGGGGGCGGCGGTGCCGGTCTCCGCGCCGTGCACGAGGAGCGGCAGGACGGAGAGCGGGTGGGCGAAGGTCTGGTGGCGCAGCAGCCCCTCGGCCGCCGTCCGTAACGGGCCACCGGACGGCCCGAGGGTCGCGAGCGCCGTCTGCGTCTCCCTCTCGACGGCCGCCGCGAACTTCTCGTGCAGCTCCAGGTACGTCACAGCATCCACCCCTTGTCTCGCACCCCCGTACGGTGCGGCCGGTCGTCTCCGGCCGGCCGCCGGTCTGCGGGACGGTACCCCGCGGCGGGGCGCGGGCGGACGTGCATTCGCGGCCATTCGCCCCGTGGCCGAATCCGGCCACGGGCCTGGCAGGGCCCCTGCCGGGCGGGGCCCGGCGCCCCTCGGGTCGCCGGCTTCGGGGCAGGCCGCAGCCCGTGGGCGTCAGGCACCGAGCGGGTCCGGCGCGGCCGGGGCGGCAGCCTCGGAGCCGGTCCGGCTCACCCCGCAGCCTTAGCCTCCCGGCGGGCCCGGCTCACCGCAGGGTCAGTCTCCGGACGCGTCCGGCTCAGCCCGGGGCGTGAGCATCCGCACTGCGGCGTCAGGCACTGAGCAGTGCCGCCGCAGCCCGCAGGCTCAGGCTCCCGGCGCGTCGGGCGCAGCCCGGGGCGGCAGCCTCAGGGCGGGCCCGGCGCGCCCCTGGGCGTCAGCCCCGGGGCAGGTCCGGCTCACCCCGCAACCTCAGCCTCCCGGCGGGTCCGGCTCAGCCCGCAGCCCCCGCGCTGCGGGCGTCACGCGCTGGGCGGGTCCGGCTCACCCGCAGGGTCAGTCTCCGGCCCTGTCCGGCAGAGCCCGGGGCGTCAGCCCCGGGGCAGGTCCGGCACGGCCCGGGGTGTCTGGGTCCCGGTGGGCCCCGGGCCCCGCCTCCGGGCCCGGGCGTCAGCCCGCGCGCCGGCCGCCGCCCTTGCCCCGGCCCGTGCCGGGGCGCCCGCCGCGGCCCGGCTGAGCGCCGCCGCGCTTGCCGGGCGCGGGCTTGCGGCCGCCGCCCTTGGTGCCGGAGGCCGCCCGTCCGGACCGCCGGGCCGTGCCGCCCTTCCCCTGGGTCTCGGGCAGGGGGCGGCCCCGGGTGCTGTTGACCGTCCGGCCGCGCACGATCCCGATGAACTGCTCCACCAGGTCCGTCGTCGCCTCCTCCGGCCAGGCCAGCGCCACGCTCGACTGCGGGACGTCCGTGACCGGCCGGTAGGTCAGGTCACGGCGGTGGTGCAGCCGGGCCAGCGACTGGGGGACGAGAAGGACGCCCACCCCGGCCGCGACCAGCTCGATCGCGTCCGCCGTCGTCGCGGGACGCTCGATCGCGGGGCGGCCCGGGGGCTGCTCCCAGCCGAGGGTGTCGTCGAGGGGGTGAAAGACGATCTCGTCCGCGAGGTCCTCGGCCGTCACCTCGTCGACGGCGGCGACGGCGTGGTCCTTGGGGACGACGACGACCGTGGTCTCCGTGTAGAGGGGGATGGCGCTGAAATACGTCCGGTCGACCGGGAGCCGCACCAGGCCGGCGTCGGCCGCGCCCTCGCGCAGCACCTCCGCCACGCGCGCCGCGGGTACGTCGACGAGGGTCAGCGGGATGTCCGGGAGCCGCTCGTTCCAGATCCGCACCCACTTGGCGGGGGTCGCTCCGGGTACGTACGCGAGCCGGAACGACGGGGAGTTGTCCGAGCCTGTCACCGGGCCAGGCTACCGGCCGTGGTCGGCGGGGGCACACACGCTCGATACGCTGGTCACCATGACGTCGCACCAGAACACCCAGACCATGAAGCCCGCGACCGCGGCGAAGAAGCTGGGTGTGTACCTTGAGGCCACCCCCGCCTCGTTCCGTGAGGGTTCCGTCTCACGCTCCGAACTCAACGCCCTCCAGGCCGACCCGCCGGAGTGGCTGCGGGAGCTGCGGCGCGAGGGCCCCCACCCGCGTCCGGTGGTCGCGGCCAAGCTGGGCGTCTCCATCGCCGGTCTCGCGCGCGGCGGGGTCACCGAGGCGCTGACCACCGAGCAGATCGAGGCGATCAAGCGCGAGGAGCCCGAGTGGCTGCGCAAGGAGCGGGAGACCCAGGCCGGGGTCCGCAAGGAGGCGGCCCGGCTGAAGGCGCGGGACGCGGAGCGCGCGGCGGCGGACCACGACTGAGCCGGGCCGCGGCCCGCGGGCGGCGGTGGGCTGAGCCGCGTCCCCGTACGGGGCGCCGGGCGGTCGGCGTCCCCGGGGCGGCGGCCAACCGCGCCGCGTCGTCGGGCGCAACGGTGTCGCAACCTCCGGCCGGGTTCACTGGCCGGATGACCGAGATCCCGCGCGTGCAGCTGACGGAGGCCGCCGCCGGTCTGCTGCGGACCGCCCACGGGCCGCTGATGTTCCACCAGTCCGGCGGCTGCTGCGACGGCAGCGCGCCCATGTGCTATCCGGCCGGCGAGTTCCGCACCGGGGCCTCGGACGTGCTGCTGGCGGAGCTGGGCGTCGAGGGGGTGCCCGAGGCGGTGCCGTTCTGGATCTCCCGTGACCAGTACGCGCGCTGGAGCCACACCCGGCTGGTGGTGGACGTGGTCGAGGGGCGGGCAGCGGCTTCTCGCTGGAGGCGCCGGAGGGCGTCCGCTTCCTGATCCGGTCGTCCGTGATCTGACGGGCCCCGGGCACAGGCCCCCGGGCCGCGTGCCGGGTCAGGGCTGGAGGCTGCCGACCACCGAGGCGGTCGAGGCGATCCCCTCGTGGATGGTCGGGGCCATGCTGGTGCCGGCCAGGAAGAAGCCGAGCAGCGCGCAGACGAGCGCGTGGGAGAACTTGAGCCCCCCGCTGCGCAGGAAGATCACCGCGAGCACCGTCAGCAGCAGCAGTACCGAGATCGTGATGGCCATCGTGAGCCTCCTCCGCCCCGCCGCCGGGGCCGCGCCCGCCGGGCGGGGCCCGCACCGGTCGTCCGTACCGCACCGGATACGCGGCATTGCGCCGGATGTGCGGCATTCGGCGGCCAGTCTGGCGCAGCCCGGGGCCCGTCCGGGCGACTGGCGTGTCCGCCGTCCGGGTGAGACGGCCCGGGGCAGGTGAACCCAGGGCTCGCGGGGTGGCCGGGGCGACCGGCGCCCGGCCGGGCGTCAGGCCGCGGCGAGGTCCGGCTTCAGGCCGCGGTGAGCTCCGCCCAGTCGGCCGTCCGGTCGCACCAGCGCTCCAGCAGGACCCGGTCGTGCCCCACGGCGAGCAGCCCGGCGCCCGTCGTGCGCCGGTACTCCTCGACGGCGGCGACCAGGGCCGCCGTGGTGGAGGCGTCCAGCATCGCGGTCATCTCGTCGCACACCAGCCAGCGCGGCTCCAGCACCAGGGCCCTGGCCAGGCAGGCGCGCTGGAGCTGGCCGTCGCTGACCTCGTGGGGGCGGCGGCGCAGCAGCTCCGGGGTGAGGCCCACGGTCTCGGCGAGCGGGGCGGTGCGTTCCGCCGCCTCGGCCCGGCGGCCGGTGGCGCGCAGGGGTTCGGCGATGAGGTCGCGCAGGGTGAGCCGGGGGTCGGCGGCGAGCCGGGGCTGCTGGAAGACCACGCCGATCGCGGTGCGCTGGGACCGGGGCGCGCGGTGCCGCCAGCCGCGCACGGTCTCGCCGTCGACGGTGACCCGCCCCGTGTCGGGCCGGTGCAGCAGGGCGGCGACCCGGGCGAGGGTGGACTTGCCGCAGCCGCTCGGGCCGAGCAGACCGACGGACTCGCCGGGCGCGAGGCGCAGCGAGACCTCGCGGACGACGGGCTTGCGGCGCTCGTACCCGGCGGTGATCCGGTCCAGCTCAAACACGCGGGCTCTCCTCGGTCGTACGGTCGCCGCGCACCGGGGCCGGCTCCCCAGGCCCGGCGGCCGCCGCCCCGTCGTGGGGGTGATGGCAGGCGACGCCGTCGCCGAGGGCCGGCACGGCCTCGCACCGGGCGTCCGCGCGGGCGCAGCGCGGGGCGAAGGCGCAGCCCGGGGGCAGGTCGCCCAGTTCCGGGGGCAGGCCGGGGATGGGGGTGAACTCCCGCTCGGGCAGGGCCGCGAGGAGTCCCCGGGCGTACGGGTGCCGGGGGCCCGGCTCGCCGAAGAAGGCGTCGGCCGGCGCGAGTTCGACGATACGGCCGGCGTACATCACGGCGACCCGGTCAGCGGTGAGCTGCGCCGCGGCGAGGTCGTGGGTGATGAGGAGGAGGGCGCGGCCCTGGTCGGCGTGGCGGCGGAGTTCGTCGGCGGTGTGCTCGACCAGGTCGCGGTCGAGTCCGGTGGTGGGCTCGTCGGCGAGGAGCAGGGGCGCGTCGCCGACGAGGGCGAGGGCGGTGGCGGCGCGCTGGGCGAGGCCGCCGGAGAGTTCGTGGGGGTAGCGGTCGAGGTGCCCGGCGGGGAACGCGGCCCGGTCGGCGGCCTCGGCGGCGGCCTTGCGGGCCGCGGGTCCGCGCAGTCCGGTGAGCGCGCGGACGGTCTCGGCGAGCTGGTCCCCGACGGTGCGCACCGGGGTGAGGTGCGCGGCGGGGCTCTGCGGGACGAGGCCGACGCGGCGGCCCCGGACGCTCCGGGCGAGGGTGCGTTCATCGGCGGTGAGCAGGTCGGTGCCGTCGACGACGGCGCTGCCGCCGGTCTGCGCGTTGCCGGGCAGCAGCCCGAGCAGGGCGGAGGCGAGGACGGACTTGCCGCAGCCGCTCTCGCCGACGAGGGCCAGGCACTCCCCCGCCGCCAGGTCGAAGGTCGCCCCGGTGACGGCGGCGACATGGCGTCCGCCGCGCATCCGGAAGCGGACGGACAGGTCCCGGACGGCGAGCACGGATTCGCCGGAAACAGCCGGAGTCGTGGCCGTCGTGGTTGTCGTGGCCGGGGTGGCAGGGGTGGTCGCCGGGGTCACAGCATCAGCTCCGATCGGCGGCGCGGGTTGATGCGCTCGCGCCAGGCGCCGGCGAGACCGGCGACGGCGAGCGTGGGGATGATCAGGAAGAGGCCGGGGAAGAGGGTGGGCCACCAGTCCCCGGCGAGCAGGGAGCCGCGCGCGCTCTGCACCAGGTTGCCGAGGCTGGCCTGGTGGGTGGGGAGTCCGAGGCCGAGGAAGGAGAGCGCGGACTCGTGCCACATGGCGTGCGGCACCATCAGCACGGCGGCGAGCCCGGCCTGCGGCAGCACCCCGGGCAGCAGGTGCCGCAGCAGCACCCGCCGTCGGCTCGCGCCGCCGCTGACGGCCGCGTCGATATAGGGCCGGGCGCGCAGCGACAGCACTTCGGCGCGCACGATACGGGCGGTGGAGAGCCAGTGGGTGAGGGCGACGGACACGATCACGGGCCACACCCCGGGGCGGAACATCGCAACGATGAAGATGCCCAGCAGCAGGTGCGGCACGGAGGAGAAGGTGTCCACGAGCCGCATCAGCACCCGGTCGGTCCAGCCGCCGAAGGCGGCGGCGAGCGCGCCGATCGCGGTGCCGATGACGGTGGCCACCAGCGCGGCGACCAGGCCGACGAGCAGCGAGACGCGCAGCCCGTAGACGCAGCGCAGCAGCAGGTCGCGGCCCACGTCGTCGGTGCCGAAGGGGTGGGCGGCGGACGGGGGCATCAGCTTCATCGACAGGTCGACCGCCTGCTGGTCGAGCTGGACGACCGGCGGGACCACGAGGACGGCGAGGGCCACGGCCGCCGTGATCACGGCGGAGACGGTGACCCGCACGGTGCGCGTGGAGCGGCGGGTGCGGCCCCGGCTGCGCCACTCGCCGGGAGCGGCGGGTCCTTCGGCCGCGCGGGGCGTCTTGCTCAGCAGGTCAGCCATCGAAGCCCACCCGGGGGTCGGCGAGCCCGTAGAGGAGGTCGGAGAGGAGGTTGCCGGCGAGGACGGCGGCGGTCGCCAGCACGGTGAGCGCGGCGAGCAGCGGGAAGTCGACGGCGGTGGCGGCCTGGACGGTGGCGGCGGCGATGCCGGGCCAGCTGAAGACGGTCTCCACGAGCAGGGCTCCGGTGATGAGTTCGGGGACGCGGGAGCCGATCAGGGTGAGCATCGGCAGCATCCCGGAGCGGAGGGCGTGGCCGGTGAGCACGGTGCGTTCGGCGAGGCCGCGGGCGCGGGCGCCGCGGACGGCGTCCTCGTCGAGCGCGTCGCCGACGCCCTGGCGGACGTAGAGGAAGAACCAGGGCATCTGGCTGATGCCGAGGACGGTCGCCGGGAGGACGAGGTGGCGGGCGACCTGGTCGAAGGTGACCGTGTCGCTGGCGGTGTCGGTGAGCCCGCCCGCGGGCAGCACGCCCAGTTCCAGGGCGAAGAACCAGATGGCGAGCAGTCCGAGCCAGAAGGAGGGCGCGGCCTCCAGGGTGTAGGCGGCGGAGCTGACGCAGCGGTCGACCAGGCCGCCGCGGCGGCGGGCGGCGAGGAGGCCGAGCGCGGTGCCGAGCAGCACGGCGAGGGCGAAGGCGGTCGCGGCGAGCAGCACGGACCAGCCGACGCGTCCGGCGATGACGTCGGCGACGGGCATCCGCATCACGCTGGAGTCGCCGAGGTCGCCGCCGAGGGCGGCGGTGATCCACTCCCACCAGCGGGTCACCAGCGGCTGGTCGACGCCGAGGTTGGCCCGGATCTGGTCCAGGTTCTCCTGGGAGGCGGTGAGTCCGGCGGTGCCGGTGTACGCCTTGACCGGGTCGAAGGGGGAGGCGGCGGCGACCGCGAAGACGCCGAAGGTCACGGTGAGGAGGACGGGGACGGCGAACAGGGCCCGCCGTCCCGTCATCCGCGCCAGCGCCCCCCAGGGGAGGCGGCGCCTCACTTCTTCGCGTCCCCGGAGCCGTCGCCGGAGCCGTCGCCGGAACCGCCCTCGGCACCGCCCTTGGGGGCCCACTTCTCGACGTTCCACCAGGGGCCGGAGGCGAGGCCGTGGTCGTGCGGCTCGATCTGGGTGCTCAGGCCGTCCCACCTGTCGGCGAGGACGTAGACATGGTCGATGTGGGTGAGGAAGGTGTAGCCGGGGTTGTTCACCAGCTCACGCTGGACGGTGTCGTAGGCCCGCTTCCGCTCGGCCTTGTCACCGGCCTTGCGGCCCTCGTCCAGGGCCTTGTCGACGGCCGGGTTGTCGTACCAGGCCATGTTGTTGAAGCCGTCGCCCGCGAGGTCGGAGCGGAGCAGCAGGTACTGGTCGAAGTCGGGGTCGCCCGGGGAGCCGCCGCCGGCGAGGACGGCGTCGTGCTTCATCCGGGGCTCGATGACCTCCCAGGTGCCGGCCTGGGTCTTGATCTCGATACCGGCCTTGCGGGCGTCGGAGGCGTAGGCGAGGGCGTGGTCCTGGCGGAGCTTGTCGCCGCTGACGTACCAGAGCGGGAAGGCGGCGCGGACGCCGTCCTTGACGCGGACGCCGTCCTTGCCTGGCTTCCAGCCGGCCTCGTCGAGGATCTTCTTGGCGGCGCGCAGGTCGTGGGTGCGCTCGGTGCCCCGGGTGAACCACTCGCTGCCGGTGGGGACGGGCCCGTAGGCGGGCTTTCCGGCGCCGTTGAGGATGCTGTCGACCATGGCCTGCCGGTCGACGGCGGTGTCCAGGGCGCGGCGGATCGCGGTGTCGCCGGTGACCTTGTTGCCGGTGGGCAGGGTGACGGTGCGGTAGTCGTAGGTGGTGGCCTCGTGGGTCCGGGTGCCGCGGTCCTTGCCGAAACCCTCGGCGAGGTTGGGCGGGAGGATGGCGCCGTCCAGGTCGCCGGCGCGCAGGCGGGTGGCGCGCACGTCGTCGTCCTTGATGATCGCCATGGTGAACTTCTTCACCTTCGGCTCGCCGCCCCAGTAGCCGGGGTTGGCCTTGAAGCTGATCTTCTCGCCCTTGGACCAGTTGGTGAGGACGTAGGGGCCGGTGCCGATCGGCTTGGTGGTGAACGGGCCGGTGTTGACGTCCTGCTTGCCCGCGACGTGCTCGGGGGCGATGGGCAGCACGGTGCGCTGGGCGAAGGGCGCGTAGGGGTACGCGAGGGTGAAGACGACGGTGTCCTCGCCGGTGGCGCGGACGTCCTTGACGGCGTCCAGCTCGGTGCGGGAGGCGTTGTTGGTCTTCTCGTCGAGGATGGTGCGGTAGGTGAAGACGACGTCGTCGGCGGTGAACGGTTCGCCGTCGCTGAACTTCACGCCCTGGCGGAGCTTGTAGGTGTAGGTGAGGCCGTCGTCGCTGACCTCGGGCAGTTCGGCGGCGAGCGCCGGGCGGAGCTTCATCTCGCCGTCGAAGGCGAGGAGCCCGTCGAAGATCTTGCTGTTGCCGTCCTTGCCGTAGCCGAGGAGCGGGCTGAGGCTGTCGGGTTCGTAGGCGATGCCGACAACGGCGGACTCGCCGCCGCCGGCTCCGTCGGTGCCGCCGGCCTGCGGGTTGGAGCAGGCCGCCGCGCCGATGGCGAGCGCGGCGGCCACGGCCGCTCCGGAAGCGCGCCGTATGGATCGGCCCGTCATGTCGCACCCCTGTTGAAGATCGTCCGTTGTTGCCAAACCCTGGCATTAAACAGCAGGTAAAGGGTGGGGCGGAACAGGGGGTGTTACCCGGGGGACGGGTGCGGCACCGGGGTCGTCAGGGGGAGTGCAGTCCGGTGAGGGCGGCCACCGTCTCCTTGTGCCGGCCGGGTGCGCCGAAGGCGGTCGCGTCGGCCTTGGCGCGCTTGAGGTAGAGGTGCGCGGGGTGCTCCCAGGTCATGCCGATGCCGCCGTGCAGTTGGACGCACTCCTCGGCGGCGCGCACGGCGACTCGGGAGCAGTAGGTCTGGGCGACGGCCGTCAGCAGGGCGGTGTCCTCGCTGCCGGTGGCGAGCGCGTCGGCCGCGGCGCGGGCGGCCGCCCGGGCGGAGACGACCTCCAGCCAGGTCCCCGCCATCCGGTGCTTGAGGGCCTGGAAGGAGCCGACGGGCCGGTTGAACTGGTGGCGTTCGCGGGTGTGCCGGACGGTCTCCGCGAGGCACCACTCCGCGATCCCGAGCTGTTCGGAGGCGAGCAGCGCGGCACCCGTGAGCAGGCCGCGCCGGACCGCCCGTTCGCTCTCCGCCGCCCCGGCGAGCGGAGTCCCGGCCCCGGTGGGGACGGTGACGGCGGCGAGCGGCCGGGTCAGGTCGAGGGCGATCAGGGGTTCGACGAGGGCGTCCCGCGCTTCCACCGCCCGCAGTCCCTCCGGCCCGGGGACGAGGAGGACGTCGGCGGAGGCCGCGTCCGCGACCGGGGTGATCCGGTCCGTGCCGCCGGGCAGCGGGTCGCCGGGGGCGAGGGAGAGGGGCACGGCGAGGGCGGCGGTGCGGCGGCCCTCGGCGAGGTCGCGCAGCAGGGCCTCGGTCTCCGCGCCGGGGGTGAGGGCGAGCAGCACGGAGGTGGCCACCACGGAACTGGTGAGATACGGGACGGGCGCGACTGCGCGGCCGAGTTCCTCCAGGACGACGGCGGCCTCGCGGTGGCTCGCGCCCGCGCCGCCGAGCTTCTCGGGCACCAGGAGTCCGGCCGCGCCGACCTCGGCGGCGAGGGCCCGCCAGAGGGCGGGGTCGGCGGCGGCGCCGCTCTCGGCCCCGGGGGCGGCGAGGACGGCGGCCGGGTCGGCGCGGGCGGTGAGCAGGGCGCGGACGGCGGCCCTGAGGTCGGTCTCGTCCTCGGAGTAGAGAAGGTCCGTCATCGGGCGAGGTCCTTCCAGGGGATGTCCTTGTCGTTGCGGGGCTCGGCGGGCAGGCCGAGGACGCGTTCGGCGACGATGTTCAGCAGCACCTCGCTGGTGCCGCCCTCGATGGAGTTGCCCTTGGAGCGCAGATAGCGGTAGCCGGCCCCGCGTCCGGTGAAGTCGACGAGTTCGGGGCGGCGCATGGTCCAGTCGTCGTACAACAGCCCGTCCGTGCCGAGGAGTTCGACCTCCAGGCCGCTGATCTCCTGGTTGAGCCGGGCGAAGGCGAGCTTCATGGCGCTGCCCTCGGGGCCGGGCTGTCCGGCGACGAGCTGCTGGCGCAGGCGTTCCCCGGCGAGCCGGGCGACCTCGGACTCGACCCACAGGTCCAGCAGCCGCTGGTGGAGGTCGTGGGTGCGCAGGTCGGGGCGTTCGCGCCAGGTGCGGGAGACGGGGCCGATCATGCCGCCCTCGCGGGGCAGGCGCTGGCCGCCGATGGAGACGCGCTCGTTCATCAGGGTGGTCTGGGCGACCTTCCAGCCCTCGCCGACACCGCCGAGGCGGTGGGCGTCGGGGATGCGGACGCCGGTGAGGAAGACCTCGTTGAACTCGGCCTCGCCGGTGAGCTGGCGCAGCGGCCTGACCTCCACACCGGGGTCGGTCATGTCGCAGACGAAGTAGCTGATGCCCCGGTGCTTGGGCTGGTCGGGGTCGGTGCGGGCGATGAGGATGGCCCAGCGGGCGAGATGGGCGCTGGAGGTCCACACCTTCTGGCCGTCGACCACCCAGTCGTCGCCGTCGCGGACGGCCCGGGTGCCGAGGGCGGCGAGGTCGGAGCCGGCGCCGGGTTCGGAGAAGAGCTGGCACCACACCTCCTCGCCGGTCCACAGCGGGCGCAGGAAGCGCTTCTTCAGCTCCTCGGAGCCGTAGGCGAGGAGGGTCGGCGCGGCCATGCCGAGGCCGATGCCGATGCGGCGCGGGTCGTTGTCGGGGGCTCCGGCGGCGGCGAGTCCGGCGTCCACCACGGCCTGGAGGGAGCGCGGGGCGCCGAGGCCGCCGAGCCCTTCGGGGTAGTGGACCCAGGCGAGTCCGGCGTCGAAGCGGGCGCGCAGGAAGTCCTCGCGCGGGGTACCGGCGGGCGGGTGGGCGTCGAGCAACGCGCTCACTCGGTCGCGGAGTTCGGCGGCGTCGGTCATCGGGCCGCTCCGTCCGTGCCGCCGGGGAGGACCACGAGGCGGCCGGTGGTGGTGCCGTCGGCGACGCGCTGTACGGCGCCGGCCGCGCCGGCCAGCGGCACCCGCTCGCTCACCAGGGGGCGGACGAGGCCCTTGGCGGCGTACTCGGTGAGCACCCGGTGGCACTCGGCGATGGCGGCGGGGTCCTTCTGCGCGTAGAGGCCCCAGTGCAGGCCGAGGATGGCGTAGTTCTTGACCAGGGCGTGGTTGAGGGCGGGCGCCGGGATGTCGCCGCTGGCGAAGCCGACCACCACGATCCGCCCCTCGAAGGCGACGCACTTGGCGGACTGGGTGTACGCGGGGCCGCCGACCGGGTCGTAGACCACGTCCGCCCCGCGTCCGCCGGTGGCCTCCTTCACGGCGGCGACCACGTCCTGTTCGCGGCGGTCGATGACCAGGTCGCAGCCGAGGGAGCGGGCGACGGCGGCCTTCTCCGGGCCGCCGACGACGCCGATCACGGTGGCGCCGGCCGCCTTGCCGAGCTGGACGGCGGCGCTGCCGACACCGCCGGCCGCCGCGTGTACGAGCAGGGTCTCGCCCTCCTGGAGGGCGGCCCTGCGGTGCAGGCCGAACCAGCCGGTCTGGTAGCCGATGTGCAGGGCCGCGGCCTCGGCGTCGTCCAGGGCCTCGGGCGCGGGCAGCAGGGCGGCCGCGTCGGCGGGGGCGTACTCGGCGAGGCCGCCGTACGGGAGGGCGGGGTTGGCGATGACCCGGCGGCCGTCCTCGGTCTCGCCGCAGATCTCGACGCCGGGGGTGAACGGCAGCGGCGGGCGGATCTGGTACTGGCCCCGGCAGAGCAGGGCGTCGGGGAAGTTGATGTTGGCGGCGAGGACCCTCAGCAGCACCTGCCCCTCGCCGGGCACCGGCCGGTCCACCTCGTCGAGCTGCATCACCTCGCCGGGCTCGCCGTTGCGGTGCACTCGCCATGCCTGCATCTCGGGGCCTCCCACCAGCCGTAGGGCAGTACGTGCGGATCACGGGCGAAGCATCACCCGCGCGACGCATACTAAGCGGTCGCTTGCCGCCTCGGGAAGCCCCCCGTGCCCGCACCCCCGCCCCGGCCGGGGGCCGGGCCCCGCGGGGGCAGCCCCGCTGAGGATCAGTCCCGCCGGGGCCGCGCGCGGACGTGCATCCGCTCCCCCTGCGGGCCGAACAGGCTCAGGAACTCCACCGGCGCCTCGTCCGCCGTGCCGAACCAGTGCGGCACCCGGGTGTCGAACTCGGCGGCCTCCCCCGCCGTCAGCACCACGTCGTGGTCGCCGAGGAGGAGGCGCAGCCGCCCGGAGAGCACGTACAGCCATTCGTAGCCCTCGTGGACACGCTGCTCGACCGGCTCCCGGGAGGGCTGGTAGACGCCCTTGAACGCCTGGAGGCCGCCGGGCCGGTTGGTCAGCGGGTACATCGTGCGGTGCCCACGGACCACGGGCTTGGCGCGCACCCGTGGGTCGCCGACGGGCGGGGCGCCCACGAGTTCGTCCAGCGGCACCTGGTGGGCGCGGGCGAGGGGCAGCAGGAGTTCCAGGGTGGGGCGGCGCCGGCCGGACTCCAGCCGGGAGAGGGTGCTCACGGAGATGCCCGTGGCCTCCGAGAGCGCCCCCAGGGTCGCGCCGCGCTCGCGGCGGATGCGGCGCAGCCGGGGGCCGACCTCGTTCAGCACCGCGTCCAGGGGTTCGCCGCCCGGCGCGCCGTTCTCGTCGCTCATACGTCCGTCAGCACGGCTCATGCGTCCGTCAGCACGGGAAGAGCTCGAAGGTGACGGCCGGGCGGCCGCCGAAGCGCGGCGCGGCGGCCTCGGCCGCCGACACCAGGAAGCCCCGGCAGTACGCCTCGGGGTCCTGCTCGGTCAACCCCTCGATATAGGCGCGGTGTTCGAGGAGGGAGAGGACGGAGCGCTCCAGCCCGGGGCGCGCGTCGACGGCGTGCGTGGGGCTCTGCGAACCGGCGACCGCCACCCAGCGCACCCCGCCCCAGGGTTCGAGCCCCTGCTCGGTCACCAGCTCGGGGAAGATCCAGCGGTTCCCGGCGTCGGCCGCCGCGTCCAGGGTGGCACGGCCGACCGCGCGGTGGTCGGGGGTGTTCCAGCCGACACCGCCCCAGGTGTCCCGGTGGTTGAGGGTGATCACCAGCTCCGGGCGGTGGCGGCGGATCGCGGCCGCGATGTCCCGCCGCAGGCCGGTGCCGTACTCCACGACGCCGTCCCGGTGGTCCAGGAACTCCACGGCCGAGACGCCGACCACGGCCGCGCTCGCCCGCTGCTCCCGCTCGCGCAGCGGCGCGGCCTCCTCGGGCGGCACCGAGTCGATGCCCGCCTCGCCCCGGGTGGCGAGCAGATAGACCACGTCCTTGCCCTGGTCGGTCCATCCGGCGACGGCGGCGGCGCAGCCGTACTCCAGGTCGTCGGGGTGGGCGACCACGGCCAGCGCCCGCTGCCAGTCGCCGGGCATCTCCGAAAGCTGCTGCGAAACGTCATCGGTCATACCCGGCACCCTACGGCCCGCCCGCCCGGAGGCGGCTGATCCGGTGTCGGACCTCGCCGCGTCCGGATACGCGGCCCTGATCAGGTGTCAGACCTCGCCGCGCGCCAGGCCGATGAGCCGGTCCAGGACCCGGGTGCCGCTCGCGCGGACGCCGTCGTGCTCGTACTCGTCCGTCACCCAGGTCCGCAGCCCGCCGACGGCCCGGGCGGTGGCCAGCGAGTGGGCCGTGTCCACGTACATGTCGTCGTGGTAGACGGCGGCGGCGACCGGGACGGTGTTCCCGGCGAGTCGCGCGGTGTCGTAGAGGACGGGCCAGTCGGTGCGGGCCGCCAGCAGCTCGGCCGTCTCGCGCAGGGGGCGCAGGGCCGGGTCGGTGGTGAAGTGCCAGGGGTGGATGGTCTCCCCGGTGAACAGCAGCGGCCCCTCCCCCGCGAGCGCGCCGGCCGCGTCGAATTCGGGGAACCCGGCGCGCACCCGTTCGGCGGCCCAGTCGGTGGGGCGTCCGCCCTGGGCGTAGATCGCCTCGTGGAGGACCGCGTACAGGGGGTTGGCGGCGAAGGAGAGGACCGGTCGGACGCCCGCGAGGAAGGCGTCGGACAGCTCGTGCCCGGCCGGGGTGCGCACAAAGGCGTTCTCCAGGAGGTAGTGCAGCTGGTGGCTGCCGTCCCCGGAGCCGAGCAGGATGCCGAGGGACTGGAAGACCTCGGGGGTGAGCCGGTGGCCGTCCGGCAGTTCGGCCGGGTGCTCCGCGAGGTGCGCGCCGATGCGGCGGGCGCGTTCCACGTCCTGCGGGTAACGGGCGTAGTGCGCCTCGTTCTTGCGCCGGATACGGGGATAGGCGGCCCGGTAGACGTCGTCGGCGTGGGCGTCCAGGGCGGGCAGCCCACCGGTGATCAGGACGGTGTCCAGGCCCTCGGGCGCGGTGGACAGGTAGTGGGTGGCGCAGAAGCCGCCGAAGCTCTGCCCGAGCACGGTCCAGGGCGCCCCGCCGGTGAGCTGCCGGCGGACGTTCTCGCAGTCGCGGACGATGGCGTCCGCACGGAAGTGGGCGAGGTACGCGGCCTGTTCGGCGGGGCCGCCGCGCAGCGGGAGGGTCTGCCGGTTGGCCGGGGTGGACCGGCCGGTGCCGCGCTGGTCGAGCAGGAGGACGCGGTACTCCTGGACGGCCCTCGCGAGCCACGCCTGCGCGCCGGTGAAGCGCCGGACGGCGTTGCCGGGGCCGCCCTCCAGATAGACCAGCCACGGCAGCCGGTCCCCGCCGGGCCGGGCGGCGGCGACCTCGCGGGCGTAGAGCTCGATCCGTTCGCCGGAGGGGTTGTCGTGGTCGAGGGGGACGGCGAAGTGGTGGTCGGTGAGGACGACTCCCGGCTGCCGGTAGCTGGCCAAAACTGCTGCTCCTGTGTGTGCGTGCCCCAGGGCGTGCCGCGCCCTCGTCCGCCCCAGTGGATCACAGGAGGGGCCGGACGAGGGCACGGCGGGGGCGGCCCGGCAGGGGCGCCGCTCCGGGCTCGGGTCAGCCGGTGGGGAAGTCGTCCGGGGTGCGGATCCGGTCGCGGACCCAGACCCCGGCGGGCTTCAGCGAGGAGGTCCCGGCCCAGGGGCCGCCCCGGTTGCAGGTCCCGGAGGTGAAGACGGCCCCGGAGCGGTGGTCGTCGGAGAAGTTCCAGTTGACCCAGCTGATCTTCTTGTTCGCCATCAGGTCGAGGTAGCGCTGCGCCATGGCGAAGTCGTTGGCGTCCTCGCCCGCGTAGTTCTGGGTGCCGAACTCGGTGACGAACACGGGGATCCGGTCGGCGGCCCGGGAGAGGGTGTCCAGGTACGCCTCGCGGTGGGAGGCGGCGTAGAAGTGGAAGGTGTACATGATGTTGGCGGCGTTGACGGGGTTGTTCACCACCTCGGACTCGTTCGCCCCCTCGGAGACGCCGAAGGACGACCAGGCGCGGGTGCCGACCAGGACCGGGGTCTCGGGGTCGTGGCTCCGGACGACCGGGATCAGCTGCTCGGCGTAGCTCTTGATGCGCGACCAGCTCACACCGCTGGGCTCGTTGGCGATCTCGTAGAGGAGGTTGGTCTTGGCGTTGTGGCGCTGGGCGATCTCGGCGAAGAAGGTCCTGGCGCGTTCGAGGTTGTGGTGGGGGTCGCCGGGGCTGAGCATGTGCCAGTCGACGATCACGTACATGCCGTGCGCGGTGGCCTGTTCGATGAGGGAGTGGGCGAGGTCGGTGTAGCGGCGGGGGTCGGTCTCGTAGCCTCCCTCCTGCACATAGGTGGAGACGCGCAGGACGTCGGCGCGCCAGTCGTTCGCGAGGGCGTCGAGCGAGCCGCCGGTGAGGCACTGGCTGTACCACTGGGTGCCGTGGCTGCTCATACCGCGCAGCTGGATCGGCTTGCCGTACCGGTTGCAGAGCTTGGTGCCGCAGACCCGGAGCTGCCCGTTGACGGCGGCGGGGCTGCCGGCGGGGGCGGCGGAGGTGCCGGGCGCGGCGGCAGGGGCCGGGGGCCGGGCGGAGGGGGCGGCGCCTTGCGCGGCGGGGGCCGCGGGGGCGGTGGTCAGGGCGAGGGCCAGGGCGGCGCCGAGGGCGCCGGTGGCGGCGAGGGGGCGGGGGAGGAACCGTGCCGGTCTCATGGGGGGTCTCCGTTGGCTGGGCGGACGGGCCGGGCGGTACCGGTGCGTCGGGGCGCACCGGGCGGAGCGCGATTGGAAGGAAACTTTCCTAACGAAGGAGATAGCAGGGTCCGCCGAGGCTCGGCAAGAGTCCGGACGGAACCCGTCCGCTCCGCCCGCGCCGTACGCGGGAGCCCGCCCGGGCCCCTGACCCGGACAGTCCGGGCCCGTGTGCGCCGCCCACCGGCCGCTCCTGGGGAGTGTCCGGAACGTCGCGCCGTTCGCCCGGACGCCGCGAACCGGGCGAGACGTTCCGGACACGGCCTAACGTTGGCCCATGATCCGGTTCGAGCAGGTCGCGAAGGTCTATCCGGACGGCACGACGGCCGTCGACGGGCTGTCGTTCGAGGTGGCCGAGGGCGAACTCGTCACCCTCGTCGGCCCGTCCGGCTGTGGGAAGACGACCACGATGATGATGGTCAACCGGCTCATCGAGCCCACCTCCGGCCGCATCCTGGTCGGCGGCGAGGACATCCGGACCGTGGACCCGGTGAAACTGCGCCGCCGGATCGGCTACGTCATCCAGCAGGCCGGGCTGTTCCCGCACCGGACCGTGCTCGACAACACGGCGACCGTCCCGGTGCTGACGGGCTGGAAGAAGTCCCGGGCCCGCGCCCGCGCCGCCGAACTCCTCGATCTGGTCGGCCTCGACCCCTCCGTCTACGGCGGCCGCTACCCGGCGCAGCTCTCCGGCGGGCAGCGCCAGCGGGTCGGCGTCGCCCGCGCGCTGGCAGCCGATCCGCCGGTGCTGCTGATGGACGAACCCTTCGGCGCGGTGGACCCGGTGGTGCGCGAGCGGCTCCAGAACGAGTTCCTGAACCTCCAGGCCACCGTGCGCAAGACCGTCCTGATGGTCACCCACGACATCGAGGAGGCGGTCCGGATGGGTGACCGGATCGCGGTGTACGGGCAGGGCCGGATCGAGCAGTTCGACACGCCCGGCGCGGTCCTGGGCACCCCGGCGACCCCGTATGTGGCCCGGTTCGTCGGCACCGACCGGGGCCTGAAGCGGCTGTCGGTCACCGCGATCGAGGCGGCCGACCTGGAGCAGCCGCCCACCGCGCGCGTCGACGAGCCGGCGGCGCCGGCGGCGGCCCGGCTGCGGGCGGACGAGGCCCGCTGGGCGGTGGTCCTGGACCGGGCGGGCGCCCTGCACGGCTGGGTGGCCACCGAGGCCCTGTCGCTCGCGGGCGGGCGGGGGACGGTCGGGGACCTGGCCCGGCGGATGGACGCGTGGGTACCGGTCGGCGCGCCCCTGAAGCAGGCGTTCAGCGAGATGCTCCAGCACGACGCCGGGTGGGTGGCGGTCCTGGACGGCGACCGCTTCCTCGGGGTGCTGACCCCGGCGAAGCTCCATGAGGCCCTGCGCCGCTCGGTGGACGCGGACGCGCAGGGGGTGGCGCGGGACGAGGTGGAGTTCGACTCGGTGGCGGACGCGTGAGCCGGCGCGGACTCGCCGGGTGCGCGGGGTGCGCGGGGCGGGTGCTCGCCCGGGGAGGACGGCCGCCCTGCCGCCCGGGGCGGGCGGCGGTCTTGACCGGGGCCGGGCGGCGGGCCTAGGTTCCACCGCGGCGCGCACGGAAAGCGCTTGCCGTACGGGCCGCCGCCCGAGGGCGGCCCGCCGCGACGCGAGGAGACGACCCTGACGGACCAGGGTCCAGCCCTCCCCGGCCCGGCCCTCCCCTACGACGGCCCGCCCGGCGGGATCGGCGTGTCCCGGCTGACGGTCTACGACTGGCCGGCCGCCGCCGCGCTGCCCGAGGACGGCACGGAGGAGGAGCTGGCGGCCGCGGCCCGCGGGCGGCGGGACCTGGCCCTGGAGGGGTACGCGCGGCTGCGCGAGGCGACGGGGGCCGGGGACCCGGAACCGCTCGCCGCCTTCCACCGCGCGGCGGGCGCCCTCGTCCGGGACCGGACCGGCGCCTGGCGGGAGCGCTGGCGGGCTGGCGCGGCGGCGGCCTCGGCGGCGACCGGGGAACAGCTCGATCTGCTGGCCGGGGGCGTTACGGGGTATCTGGCCGGGGCCGTGGTGCGGGCGGAACGCCCTCTGCCGGGGCGGCGGTTCGGGATGTGCGGACACCTGGAGACCTACGCGTCCGCGCACTGAGCGGCTTGGTACGGGTCAGGGCTTCAGCAGGCCCTTGGACTCCAGATAGGCCCGGGCGACGTCCTCCGGGAGGCGTCGCCAGCTGTCGACCTGCTGGTTGAGCCGGGCCAGGTCGGCGGTGGTGAGGACTTCGTTCAGCCGGTCGAGGGCTCCGGTGACGCCCTTGCCGCCGGCCCGGGCGCGGTTGACGACCGGCACGATGTAGTCCGCGTTCTGGAGGTGCTTGTCGTCGGCGAGCAGGACGAGGCCGAACTCGTCCAGGGTCGCGTCGGTGGTCGTGGTGAGGACCATCTGGTCGCGTCCGCTCTGGACGGCCTGCTTGGCCTGGGTGGTGCCCACGCCCTTGGGGTCCACGGCGATGATGTCGATCCCGTACACCTTGCGCAGGCCGGGGGCGCAGTAGGGGCGGCTGACGCACTCGTCGCCGGCCGCCAGCCGGACCGGGATCTTCGCGCGGCCGAGGTCGCCGAGGGTGCGCAGGCGGTGTTCGGCGGCGAACTCCCTGGTGACGGCGAAGGCGTTCTGGTCGACCGCGCGGCCGGGCGGGAGGACGTCGAGCCCGCGCGGGGTGGCGAGGCGGCGGAGCGCGGTCATGGTGGCGTCGAGGTCGGGCGATCCGGCGGGCGGGGCGTCGGGGCCGTTCTCCTTGGCGTTGAGCCAGTCCGCGAAGGTGGCCGCGTATTCGGGGACGACGTCGATCTGACCGCTCTCCAGGGCCGGTTCGTACAGCTCGCGGTTGGTGACGGAGAGGATCTCGGTGTCGTACCCGGCCTCCTCCAGCAGGAGGGCGTACATCCGGGCGAGGAGGTCGGACTCGGTGAAGCCGGCCGATCCGACGGTGAGGCTGCGGCTCTCGCCGGGCGGGGCGGTGATCTCGCCCTGGTCCTCCAGGGAGGGGCCGGTCGCGCAGGCGGCGGTGAGGGCGAGGAGGAACGCGGCGAGCACGGTCCGCAGGGCGAGGGCGGGCGGTGCGGTCATACGGCGCCGCTCCCCCGCGACCAGGCCGGGGCGAGCCGCTGCGCGAGTTCGAACAGCCCCTCCACGAGGAGGGCGAACACGGCGACGAGGACGGCCCCCGCGACCACCTGCGGGGTGGAGGCGAGGTTGAACCCGGCGGTGATGATCCGGCCCAGTCCCCCGCCGCCGGCCAGGGCCGCGATGGTGGCGGTGGCGACGAGTTGCACAGCGGCGATGCGCAGCCCGGTGGTGATCAGCGGCAGGGCGAGCGGCACCTCCACGCGCAGCATGGTCTGCGCGCCGGTCATGCCCATCCCCCGGGCCGCCCGCACCACGTCCGGGTCGACGCCGCGCATGCCGACATAGGCGTTGGTGAGGAGCGGCGGGACGGCGAAGAGGACCAGGGCGATGACGGTGGGCCAGGTCCCCCAGCCGCCGATCGGGCTGAGCAGCAGCAGGACGAGGACGGCGAAGGTGGGGACGGCGCGGCCGATGTTGGAGAGGTTGACGGCGAGTGCGCCGCCCTTGCCGAGGTGGCCGAGGACGAGGGCGACGGGGAGGGCGACCAGGCAGCTGATGCCGAGGCAGACCCCGGTGAGGTAGAGGTGTTCGATCAGGCGCTGGGTGATGCCGCCGTCGCCCGACCAGTTCGAGGCGGTGGTGAGCCAGTCCCAGGTGGCGGAGAGGGTGTTCACGCGGCCCCCTTCCGCGTCCAGGGGGTGAGCAGCCGCTGCACCAGCAGCAGGAGCAGGTCGGCGGCGACCGCGATGACCACGCACAGCACGGAGGCGGTGAGCACCTGGGCCTTGAAGTAGGTGTTCATCCCGGACCAGATGAGGTTCCCGAGGCCGCCGTAGCCGACGATCGCGCCGATGGTGACGAGGGAGACGGCCGAGACGGTGGCGATGCGCAGTCCGGCCATGGCGGCGGGCAGGGCGAGGGGCAGTTCGACGGTGCAGAGCAGGCGGACGGGTCCGTAGCCCATGCCGCGGGCGGCCTGCCGGGTCTCCTCGGGCACGGCGCGCAGCCCGGCGAGGATGTTGCGGACGAGGAGGGTGAGCGAGTAGAGGACCAGTCCCGCGACGACCAGGGCGGCGGAGAGTCCGTAGACCGGCAGCAGCAGGGAGAACATCGCCAGGGACGGGATGGTGTAGAGGATCGTCGTCAGGGCGAGGACGGGAGCCGCGGCCCAGCCCCAGCGGCGGGCGGCGACGGCGAGGGGCACGGCGAGGACCAGCCCGATGAGGACGGAGAGGAAGGTCAGCTCCAGGTGCTGGAGCACGGCGTCGACGAGGATCTCGCTGCGGGTGGAGAGGTAGTCGCCGCAGATCCACTCGTTGCGGGCGAGGCAGTCGTCGGGTGGCGCCGTCATCTGTCCATTGCAGCGCGGGCGGAGGACCGCCGCGCGGACTGGTGCGCTGTCCGGGGGCGGCGGGCGCGGACGCCTTTACCGGGGGAATGCGCGGACGCCGGGTGGCCGGACCGTGCGGTGACGGTCCGGGCGCCCGGCGTCCGTTGGCTTCTGCAATGGGATGTACGGCGGTCGAATCCGTGGATTCGGCCTTTCCGGTCAGTAGGGACCGTTGACGTTGTCGATCGAACCGTAGCGGTCGGCGGCGTAGTTGCAGGCGGCCGTGATGTTGGCGACGGGGTCGTAGCTGTCCGTCGAGGTGCCCGGGACGTGGTACGCCTGGAAGGTCGGGTCGATCACCTGGAGAAGGCCCTTGGAAGGCGTTCCCTTGGCGGCGTTGGAGTCCCAGTTGTTGATCGCCAGCGGGTTTCCGGAGGACTCCCGCATGATGTTGCGGTAGATGCCGTCGTAGCTGCCCGGAATTCCGTGCTGGGCCATGATGTCCAGCGATTCCTTGATCCAGCCGTCGAGGTCGTCCGAGTACGTCTTCGGGGCGGCCTCGGCCTGCTGCGCGACCGGGGCGGTGCGCTTCTCGGAGCGGTCGGCGCGCTCGGCGGCGGGCTTGGCGGGGGCCTTGGCCTTGGTGGCGGCCTTGCCGCCGACGGTCAGCTCCAGGCCGGGGTGGATCAGGGACGGGTTGGCGCCGACGGCCCGGCGGTTGTCCTGGTAGAGCTTCTGCCAGCCGCCTTCCAGGGAGTGCGCGGCGGCGATCGCGGACAGCGAGTCGCCGGCGACCACGGAGTAGGTGGCGGGCGCCTTCTTCGCGGGGGCGGCGGCCGCGGCGGCCGGGAGCTCCGCGGCGGGGGCGGCGGTGGCGGTGGCCGCGCCGAGGACCGGGAGGGCGAGGGCGGCGGTGCCGGTGCCGGCGGCGACGAGGTGGCGGGCCAGGCGGCTGGTCCTGGGGCGGCGGTGCTTGCCGTGTGCAGGCATGACGAGTTCCTCTCCGTCGCCTGCGAGGTGAGCTGTCGGGTTCGGGCTGGAGCTGCCCGGCCGCGCTGGGCGCGGCTTCACCCCGAGCCGTCCCGGTATCCCGTGTGGATTCCGGTCCGGCGACTTACCTGGTTCCCCCGCTCCTGCCGTTACGGGTGATGTGATCGGGTATCCGGACAGTGGCAGGATTCGGCGTTCCATCCGGAATGCCGCGACCGTAGGCGAGACGCTCGCCCGGGAACAAGCCTGGAATTCACAACCACAATGTCCGCGATCTCAAAGGGCGGGTAAATGATGTTGCGCATTCCCCGACGGGGCATCAGTTCGCTTGCACGGAAAGCCCTCTGGGGGTGCGCGGTGAACAACGGCGGAGTGGGCGCGTGACCGATGTCACGGAACCGATCACAAAGAACGCCAGATATCCCATTGGGCATGTAAACGGACATTGCGCCGCATGAATGCACAGGTTCCCCCCTCCCGAGAGAGAGGGGGGAATATGGTGGGAATTTCATCAATGATGCCCGTTTTGCACGCTATGCGTTTCCGGGTGCCCCGCGGACCAGGATGCGCCGCCCGGTGACCCGCTCCGGCGCGACGGCGATCCACAGCTCCCGGTCGCCGCCCGCCCACGGAGCGCTGTACGCGAGTTCGTCGAGCCGGCGGACCGCGTCCCCGTCCGCCACCGTCCGCGCGTCGCCCACCACCAGCACGCTCCAGCCCTGGCTGAACGCCTCGTCGATGTGGTCCACCTCGAAGGCGACCTCCCCGCCGGCGGCCCGGCCGGGCAGGGCCCCGGGGGAGGTGCGGAAGGCGACCTCGCCCTCCGAGACCACGTAGTTCACCGGCAGGATCGCGGGCCCGTCCGGGGTGGTCACGGCGACCCGCCCGACGCCGTGGGTGCCGAGCAGATCCCAGCATTCCGGTGCGTCCAGCTCCACCAGCTCCGGGTGGTAGCCCGCCCGGCCCAGCCCCTCCGGCAGGTCGGCCCCGCTGCCGGTGAGCGCGGTGACCGTCGTCTCCAGGGCGTCCGCGAGCCGCAGCAGGAACCCCATACCCGGGGCCGCGGGGTTCTCCTCCAGGTACTGGATGTAGCCGGGGGCCGATCCGGCCCGGGTGGCGACCTCCTCGCGAGAGAGCCCCAGCTCCCGCCGCCGCGCCCCGACCCGGCGGCCGATGTCCCCGCCGAGTCGTCCCCGGCCTGCTCCGGATGGCTCCGTGTGCGGTTGTCCCGGCATGGTCGGGCACCTTCCCCTGTCGGTCGGTCCGGGTGGGCCGGTCGCCCGGCGCGGACACGGCGCGTACGCCGTCCCGCGCCCACGGTAGTCAGCGGGGGCCGGGCCCGCACGGCGGCGACGCGCGGCGGGCACCCGGCCGCGGGGTCCCGGACAGACTCGGAAATACTGTCCCCAACAGGACCGCACGCATGTGGAGGTACCGCGCATGACTTCTCCGGCAGGCCCGCGCACAGGCCCTGGGACCGGTGCGCGATGAGACACCGCTCGGTGGCCGACCTGATGACCCCGCAGGCGGTGGTCGCCCAGCCCGGCACGGCCTTCAAGGAGATCGCCCGGCTGCTCGACGAGTACGGGATCACCGCCGTGCCCGTGGTCGACGAGGAGGGCCGACCCCTGGGGGTCGTCTCGGAGGCGGACCTGCTGCGCCGGCACACCGGCGGCACCGCCTCCGACACCGCCGAAGGGCTGATGACCAGCCCGGCGGTGGTGGCCCGGCCCGAATGGAGCGCGGTGGCGGCCGCCCGGGTGATGGAGGAGAGGCACATCAAGCGGCTGCCCGTGGTGGACGGCACGGGGCGGCTCATCGGGGTGGTGAGCCGCAGCGATCTGCTCCAGCTCTTCCTGCGCCGGGACCGGTCGATCCAGGAGGAGATCGTCGAGGACGTGCTCTCGGGCACCCTCGGGGTCTCCCCCGCCGCGGTCTCGGTGCAGGTCGACGACGGCCGGGTGACCCTCAGCGGCACCCTGGAGCAACGCTCCCTGGTACGGATCGTCGTCCGTCTGTGCCAGAGCATCGACGGTGTGGTGGATGTGGTCGACCGGCTCGACTGGGAGGCCGACGACATGGCGGGACCGGTGGCCTGACCCTCCCGGCGGGGGGCCGGGCCGGGGCGGGTGTCAGGCGTCGGGGAGGTCCAGGGTGCGGGAGGTGCCCGGGGCGACGGTCACCGTGCGGTCGCCGAGGCGTACGTCGATGGGCAGGCCGTCCGGGGTGGCCGGGAGGGCGATCGTCAGCTCCCCCGGCCGCATCCGCACCCCGACGCCCCAGTGGCCGTGGTAGCGCACGCTGAACCCGTACTCCGCGAGCTGCGGGGAGGGCACCGGGTCGAACCACAGGGCGCCGGAGCGGGTCTCCATGCCGGTCAGCCCGCGCTGGACCAGGTCCAGGGTGCCCGCCATCGCGCCCAGGTGGACGCCCTCCTCCGTGGTGCCGCCCTGGAGGTCCGCGATGTCCCCCTCCAGCGCCTCACGGCAGAAGTCCCACGCCTCCTCCCGCCGGACCCGGGCGAGCACCCAGCCGTGGACCAGCCCGCTGAGTGTGGAGCCGTGGCTCGTCCGGCGCAGGTAGTAGTCGACCGTGCGGTGCCAGGTCCGGTCGTCCAGCTCGTAGCCGAGCCGGGCCAGCAGGGCGCGCAGCTCCGCCGGTGCGAACAGGTAGCCGAGCATCAGCACATCGGCCTGCTTCGACGCCTGGTAGCGGTTGACCGTGTCGTCCTCCGCCTCCAGCACCCGGTCCAGGCGGCGGATGTCCCCGTGCCGGGCCCGCAGCCCCGCCCAGTCCAGCTCGGCCAGCTCCCCGTAGCCGTGGAACTGGCTGATGACACCGTCGTGGAAGGGGACGTACAGCTTCCGTGACACCTCCTCCCAGTGCTCCAGCTCGGTGGTGGTGAGCCCATGGCGCTCGAACAGCTCGACGCGGCGCGGCTCGGGCAGTTCACGGGCCACCTCCAGGGCCCGGGCGAGCACCCAGGCGGCGGTGACGTTGGTGTACGCGTTGTCGTCGAGCCCCGGCCGCTCCGCGTCCGGATAGGCGTCGTGGTACTCGTCGGGTCCGACGACCCCCCGGATCCGGTAGCGGCCGAGGCCGGGGTCCCAGTCCGCGAAGTCCGCCCAGAAGCGGGCGATCCCGGTGAGCATCGCCGCGCCCTTGGTGTGCAGGAACTCGGCGTCGCCGCTCGCCTCGCAGTACTGCCAGACGTTGTACGCGATGGCCGAGCCGACGTGGTGCTGGAGGCGGGAGTGGTCGGGCAGCCAGCGGCCGGAACGGGGGTTGAGATGGAGCTGCTGGGTCTCCTCCCGGCCGTCGCTGCCGCTCTGCCACGGGTACATGGCCCCCTGGTAGCCGGCGTCGCGGGCGAGGACGCGGGCGGCCTCCAGGCGGCGGTGGCGGTAGGTGAGCAGGGCGCGGGAGACCTCCGGGAAGCGCAGGTTGAGGTAGGGCAGGACGAACAGCTCGTCCCAGAAGACGTGTCCGCGGTACGCCTCGCCGTGCAGGCCCCGGGCCGGGACACCGACGTCGAGGTCGGCCGTGTGCGGGGAGAGGGTCTGCAGGACGTGGAAGAGGTGCAGCCGCAGGATCCGGCCGGCCTCGCCGCGCACGTCCAGGTCGCCGCGCCGCCACAGGGCCCGCCAGGCCGTGCGGTGGGACTCCAGGAGGGTGTCGAAGTCCGGCGCACGGCGCACCCGGTCGGCCGCCGCGTGCAGCGGGTCGCTGATCGCGGGGTCGCGCGAGGTGTGCAGGGCCACGATCTTGTCGACGGTGCGCGGGCGGCCGTGGGTGAGGGTGAGCCGCAGGAGTTGCACGGCCCGCATGGGCTCGTGGGCGGTGCGGGGCAGTTCGTGGGCGGCGGGCGCGTCGGCGCCGGTGCGGGCGGCGAGGCCGACGCGGATGTCGGAGGTGACCGTCCGGCAGCGCAGCCAGACCACCTCCGGGTCGCCGTCGCCCGCGTTGACGTGCACCAGGTGACGGCCGTCGAGGTCGCGGTAGCGGGCGACGCCGCTGTTGGTGACGGTGCCGTCGAGGGCCGCCTCCACCTCGATGTCGCCGGACCAGCCCTCGGCGGTGAACTCGGTGCGCAGGGCGGCCAGATGGGGGTCGCCCATGTGCACCAGGCGGAGCTGGCGGACCGTCAGGGTGCGTCCGTCCGGGGCGGCGTAGCGCATGGTGCGTTCCAGGGTGCCGGAGCGGAGGTCGAGTTGCTGGCGGTGTTCGCGCAGTCCGTCGCCGTCGGGTGTGAACCAGGGCTCGTCGCCCTCCTCGCTGTGCGGGCGGAAGCGCAGCGGGAGCCAGTCGGGGAGGTTGACCATGTCCTCGTTCTCGACCTGGCGGCCTGCGATGTCCGAGGTCAGCCGGTTGTAGCAGCCGGCCGCGTAGGTGCCGGGGTAGTGGTACTCGCCGGCGGTGCACTCGGGGGCCGCGCCGCGGGTCGCGAAGTAACCGTTGCCCAGGGTGCACAGGGCTTCGCGCAGCCGCTCGCTGCCGGGGTCGTAGCCCTCGTAGGCCCAGATCCAGTCCTCGTCGTTCATGCCGCGCCCCCGCTCGCCCCGGCGGTCGTCGCGCCGGGCGCACCTGCGGTCGCGTCGCCGCTCGTCTCGTCGTGGTTCATGTCGTGTCCCCGGTCGGGAGGAGGTCGCCGAGATCGCGGACGACGAGGTCGGCGCCGTGTTCGCGCAGGGCGTCGGCGGTGCCGGGGCCGCCGGTCCGGTCCACGCCGACGACCAGGCCGAAGCCGCCCCGGTGGCCGGCCGCGACGCCCGCGAGGGCGTCCTCGACGACCACGGTGCGGGCCGGGTCGGCGCCGAGGCGGCGCGCGGCCTCCAGGAACAGTGCCGGGTCCGGCTTGCCGGGCAGCCCGAGCCGGGCCGCCTCGTTGCCGTCGACCAGGGCGTCCAGCCGGGGCAGCACTCCGGCGCGGGTGATCAGCTCCCGGGCGTGGCGGGAGGCGGAGACCGCGGCGAGGGGCACCCCGGCGGTGTGCAGCAGCTCCAGCAGGCGCAGGGTGCCCGGGTAGGCGTCGACGCCGTCGTGCGCCAGCCGTTCGGTGAACAGCCGGTCCTTGTACGCGGCGACCGCGCCGACGCTGCCGGTGCCCGGCGGGTCGTCCGGGCCGCCCTCGGGGAGGGTGAGCCCCCGGGAGGCGAGGAACGCGGCGGCGCCGTCGGCCCGGGAACGGCCGTCGACATGGCGCAGGTAGTCCGCGACCGGGTCGAAGGGGCGCCGGTCGGCGGGGGCCTCGGGCGGGTGGTCGCGCAGGCAGGCGTCGAAGGCGGTCTTCCAGGCGGCGGCGTGGACGCGGGCGGAGTCCGTGATGACACCGTCGGTGTCGAGGACGACGGCGTCGAAGGGGCGGAGCGCGTCGGGGACGGAGGTGGGGGCGGGGCGGGCGGGGGCGGGGTGCGTGTCCGCGTGGTCGCGGTCGGCGGGGGTGCGGTTCGCGGCCGCGCCGGAGTGGTCGGCGGGGGTGCTCGCTGCGGCCATCCCGGTCCCTCCTCTCCGGCCCGGGCCCGGGTCTCCGCCCGCGCCGGGCGTCGCGCGGGCCCTCCGATCAGGATGGCGTCGCGACGCCGGGCCCGCCTGCGGAGCGGGACGGGCCCGGGACGGCGGGCGGCCGGGGGCGTGAAGGGGGACCCTGGAGGCGTACGGGTGTGAGGAGGGCGTGCGATGGTCCGCCAGGTGACCGCGGGGGTCGACAGCTCGGAGGAGAGCGTCGCGGCGGGGCACTGGGCCGCGCGTGAGGCGGTGCTCCGCGGTGCGCGGCTGCTGCTGGTGCACGTCGAGGAGTGGCCGCTGCCGCTCGCCGTGGCCGTGCCGACGATCGACCGGGACGACCACCGGCACTGGGCGGACCGGATGCTGGAGGAGGTCGCCGGGGAGCTGCGGCGCGCCCACCCGGATGTCGACTTGGCGACCCGGCGGCTCTCCGGGCGGGCCGCCGCCGCGCTCGCGGTGGAGTCCGCCGAGGCGGAGCTGCTGGTGCTGGGCTCTCGGGGGCTGGGCACGGTGGCCGGGGCGCTGATGGGGTCCGTCGGCATGGGCGTGATCGCGGCGACGACGACGCCTGTGGTGCTCGTCCGGGCCGGGGGGCGTGAGGCGGCGGGCGGGGTGGTGGTCGGGGTGGACCCGCACGACGACACCGACCAGGTGCTGGACTTCGGCTTCGCCGCCGCGCTGCGGGGCGGGCGGCCGCTGCACGCGGTGCACGCGGCGCGGATCGCGCGCTTCCACTCGCACTCGCCGGGGCACCGGGCGGCCGCCGAGCGCCGTGCGGCGGAGGAACTGGCCGGGGTGCTGGACCCCTGGCGACGCCGCTACCCGACGGTCCCGGTCGTCGAGCGCGCGGTCGAGGGCTCCCCCGGCCAGGCCCTGGTGGAGGAGGCGGCGGACGCGTCACTCGTCGTGGTCGGCCGCCGCGTCCGCCGGGCCCCGGTCGTCCCGCACATCGGCCCCGTGACCCACGCGGCGATCCACCACTGCGCGGCCCCGGTCGCCGTGGTGGCCCACGGCTGAGGGGGCGGGGGCGGCGCGGGTCGCCGCCCCCGCCCTGCGGCGCGCCGCGCCGCGGACTCCGGCGCGCCCGGAGTGAGCGGCTCCGGGCCGGCTCGGGGGCGCGGCGGGCCATGGGCCGCGGGCTCCGCGCCGGTGCGGAACGCGGCCTCGGACGGCCGTAGTCCGGTGCGGACGCCATGGCCGCTCCCACCGCCTCCTAGGCCGCGGGCCGCGAGCGCGGGTCGCCGCCGCGGCTTGGCGGCGTGCCGCGCCGCGCGCTGTGGACTCCGCGTCACGCGCTCGGCCCCCCGGCTCGGCGGCGCGGCGGCCTGCGGGGCACAGGCTCCGGCCTGCCGACGTCGGTCGCCCGCGCATCGACGCGGTGGCGCCCGCGGCGATACGCCACTGCGCCACGTCGGCCGCCGTCATGACTCCTGGCTGACGGGCGCAACCGGCGGCGGCGTGCCGGGCGGCGTGGGTCACCGCCGTAGCCGAGCGGTGTACCGCGCCCCGCGCTGCGGACTCCGGTTCGCAGCCGGGCAGTGCGGCTCCGCGCCACAGGCTCGGGGCCGCAGGCTCCGCGCCGGTGCGGGACGGGGCCTCGGGCGGTCCCGAGGACCGGACGCCCCCCGCTGCGCACGGCCGACCTCGGCCGGTGCCAAGGCACCAGGCACCGGACCGCTCGGCGCTGAGCGCCAAGAGTCCGGCCACCCGGGCCGGGGCTACGGCGCGGAGTACGGACGGCCGTAGTCCGGTGCGGACACCGTGCCCGCTCCCACCGCCTCCAGGTCGCGGTCGGCCGCGCGCATCAGCTGGCGTACCACGCTGTGCATGGCGCGCGCGGCGGCGAGTTCCTCGCCGATCTCGGGGACGTCGACGTCCTGGGGGCTGCAATGGGCCGTGCCGTAGCCCGTGATCGTGCCGTTGCCCGTGGCCAGTCTCGCGCGGGCCCGGGTGGTGCCGTCGTCCTCGACGAGGACGACGTCGACCTTCCACTCCAGCGTTCTCACCATGGCGCACTCTCCCCGCCGGTCGGAACTTCCGCTCTGTTCTCCAGGATCCGCCCGTGCCCGCCGTGGGGCGAGACGGGCGGACCGGGGGCCGGGCGGAGAGCGTCCCGGGGGCGGGAGGAGAATGGCCGGCATGACGAGCTCCCTGCTCCGCCCCCGCGGCCGTGCCCGCACCGCCGGCGACCGGCCGCGGGCCGCGTCCGGCAGCACCCTCCCGACGCCGATACTCGACTGGGAGCACCCGCGCGTGGGCCGCCTCGCCAGTGCGGCCGGGGCGACCCGCACCCCGGACGGCGGGGCGGGCGACGGCGGCGGACCGGCCCTGGCCACCCGGCAGTTGGAGATGCTGCGGCGGGCGCACCGGCTGATCACGGCGGCCGTGCGGCCGGTGTACTCCGTGCGGGACGACCGTCCCGTCTCCGAGGTGCTGCGCCGGGGCCGGGGCTCGTGCAGTCAGCGGCTGGCGGTGCTGGAGTGCGTCGCCCGCGCGGGCGGTGTGCCGACCCGGGTGCGGGGGCTCGTGGTGGACGGCGCCCTCTGGTACCCGCGGTTCCCGAGGCTGCGCAGGATCGTGCCGGATCAGGTGCTGCTGGCCTGGCCCGAGTTCCGCCCGGGCGGGGCGGACGGAGCCTGGCTACCGGTGTCCGAACTCTTCGGCGAGCTGGGCGAGTTGAGCGCCCGGCCCGGTGGCGGGTTCACCAACGCGGGCGCGGAGACCCTGTTCGAGGCACTGTCGCGGACCGCGGTCGACTGGGACGGGACGACCGTGTGCCCGGCGGACGGCACCTCCTGTGATCTGTCCGGGAGTGTGCTCGCCGACCTCGGGCACTTCGACTCCCGGGACGAGCTGTTCGCCGCGCACGGGCAGACGCTGTGCGCGGCGGCCAGGCTGGTCGCCGACCCCGTGCTCGGCCGGCGGTCCGCGGGCGCCCGCTGAGCCGTGCGCGCACGGCTAGGGGCGCGCGGCTCAGGCCGCCCGCTCCCGCGCGACGACCGGGAAGGGGTGGGCCTGGTGCGCCCCGCTGGCCAGCATGCGCACCTCGCCCTGGTCGCTGATCTCGGCGCGGACGATGCCGGTCTCGTCCTGGTAGACCGGGCAGCCGCCCGCGCCGGCCCGTTCGGTCCGGTGCACCACGACGACGTCGTCGGCGACCGCCGGGGCCTGGAAGACCAGCTCGTACGTTTCGGGAAAGTCCATGAGAGCCACCACCACCTCTTCCATCGTGGCCCTCCGCCCGGCTCCCCGCCTGTCCAGGGCCCGGGCCGCCCGCCGCCGGGCGGCCCGGGAACGGGGCCCGGCCCGGTCAGACGCCGAACTCCGACGGGTTCAGGCCGAGCGCCGCGCACGCCTCGCGGATGATCTGCTCCTCCGCGGGGGCCACCCAGCCGTCGGCCCCAGCGACGACGATGCCCGTCTGGATCACCGCGCGGGCCTCCGCCTGCTTCTTCGACGCCTTGGCGACCTCCTTCAGGGCCTCCGCCTTGCCGTGCGCGAAGTTCGCCGCGAGCTGGTCGACGTGCTTGTTGAACCGCTCCCGCAACTGGCCCGCGGGGAAGTTCTGCAGGACGTCGTTGTTGAGGATGAGCTGCTCGACGTGCTGGCGCTCGGCCGGGTCGACATGGCCGTCCGCCGCGGCGACCAGGGCGCACATGGCCATGCTGGCGTCCCGGAAGGCGCCGCTCTTGAGCTCCGCCTTCAATGAGGTCAGCTGGGTCTTCAGGGCGCTGACGAGCTGCGCCTTCGACCCGCCGGAGCCGGAGCCGGACCCGCCGCCGGGCCGCGCCTGCCCGGACCCGCGTGCCCCCTGGGCCTGCTGCTGGAGACCCTTGGCCTGGTCCTTGATCCGATCCCACATCGCCACTGCTGCCACCTCGGCTTCGCCGTATGTCCGTCGTCCACCGCGCCCCGTCGCGCGGCACCCTGCCAACGTGCCGGGGCACCGGCGAAGTTCCGCCACCGCGCCGGGTCCTTCGAACGAGTGAACGCGCGGGCGGGGACCGCGCCGGGGGATCATGGGGGGCGGTTCACCGGGCACCCGGCAGAGCAACGACAGTCACGTGCAACGACCACGAGCAACGACACTGAGGAGTGGACGGATGGCGAACGAGCGCGCGGGCCGGCCGGCCGGGCCGGACGATCTCGTCGACGTGGCCCGCCTGGTCACCGCGTACTACGCCCTGCACCCCGATCCGGCCGATCCCGGCCAGCGGGTGGCCTTCGGCACCTCGGGCCACCGCGGCTCGTCCCTCGGCACGGCGTTCAACGAGGACCACATCGCGGCCACCAGCCAGGCGATCTGCGAGTACCGGCAGGCTCAGGGCACCGACGGTCCGCTGTTCCTCGGCGCGGACACGCACGCCCTGTCCGAGCCCGCCCGGGTCACGGCGGCGGAGGTGTTCGCGGCGAACGGCGTGACGCTGCTGGTCGACCCGGCCGACGGCTACACGCCCACCCCCGCCGTCTCGCACGCGATCCTGGCCCACAACCGCGCGGCCTCCGGCGGGCGCGCGGACGGTGTGGTGGTCACGCCCTCGCACAACCCCCCGGCCGACGGCGGGTTCAAGTACAACCCGCCGAGCGGCGGGCCCGCCGGGTCGGAGGCGACCGGCTGGGTCCAGGACCGGGCGAACGAGATCATCGCCGGCGGGCTGAAGGACGTCCGCCGGGTACCGTACGCGCGGGCGCTGGCCGCGGCCACGACCCACCGGTACGACTTCCTCACGCGCTATGTGGACGACCTGCCCTCCGTGCTCGACCTGGACGCGGTGCGCGGGGCCGGGGTGCGGATCGGCGCCGACCCTCTCGGCGGGGCCTCGGTCGCCTACTGGGAGCGGATCGCGGAGCGCCACGGCCTCGATCTGACAGTGGTCAACCCGCTCACCGACCCGACCTGGCGCTTCATGACGCTGGACTGGGACGGGAAGATCCGGATGGACTGCTCCTCGCCGTACGCGATGGCCTCCCTGATCGAGGGGCGGGACCGGTTCGCGATCACCACGGGCAACGACGCGGACGCCGACCGGCACGGGATCGTGACGCCGGACGGCGGGCTGATGAACCCCAACCACTACCTGGCCACCGCGATCGGCTACCTCTTCCGGCACCGCGAGCACTGGCCCGCGGCGGCCGGGGTCGGCAAGACGCTGGTCTCCTCGTCGATGATCGACCGGGTGGCGGCGGACCTGGGGCGCGAACTGGTGGAGGTGCCGGTCGGGTTCAAGTGGTTCGTGGACGGACTGGCCGGCGGGACGATCGGCTTCGGCGGCGAGGAGTCGGCCGGCGCGTCGTTCCTGCGCCGGGACGGCTCGGTGTGGACGACGGACAAGGACGGCATCCTGCTGGCGCTGCTGGCCTCGGAGATCCTGGCCGTGACGGGGCGGACGCCGAGCGAGCACTACGCAGAGCTGACCGGGCGGTTCGGCGAGCCCGCCTACGCCCGCGTCGACGCGCCCGCGACGCGGGAGGAGAAGGCGGTGCTGGCGCGCCTGTCCCCCGCCCGGGTGAGCGCGGACACGCTGGCCGGGGAGCCGGTCACGGCGGTGCTGAGCGAGGCGCCGGGCAACGGGGCGGCCATCGGCGGGATCAAGGTCACCACGGAGAACGCGTGGTTCGCGGCGCGGCCCTCGGGCACGGAGGACGTGTACAAGGTGTACGCGGAGTCCTTCCTCGGCCCGGACCACCTGGCGCTGGTGCAGGAGGAGGCGCGGGCGGTGGTGTCCGCCGCGCTCGGGGCCGCGTGACGCGGCGTGGCACCGCGCGGGTGCCGGGTTCCATGGGGGCATCCCCCGTGGAACCCGGCGCGCCGGTCAGGGCAGGCTGATGTGGTACGCCTTGCGCAGGGTCTCGTGGACCGTCCACGTCGTGCGGTCGCCTTCGCGCAGCACGCACGCGTCCCCCGGCCCGACCTCCAGGACCGGTCCGCCCTCGACCTCGATCGTGGCGCGGCCGCTGACGACGACGAAGAGTTCGTCCGCCTCGGTGTCGGTGACCACGCCCGGGGTGATCTGCCAGATCCCGCGTACCTGCCGCCCGTCGGCGGACTCCCACAGGACCTTCCCCGAGACCTCGGGCGCGCCCGAGACGATCTGGCCGGGGTCGAGCGGGTCCGGCGCCAGGTCTGCGTCGGGGATGTGGACGGCGAAGCTGGTGAGGTCGGTCATGGCGGCGACGCTAGGCGGCCGGGGGCGGGCCGCGCCATGACCGGAGTGTCGCGCGGCGCGGCGCGCGGCACGACGCTCCGTCGCGGTGATCGACACCTCCGGGCAGACCACGGCGGGGAACGCGGTGGCGGAGACCCTGGCGTCAAGGTCTGAACGGTGGTTCACTCTTTGGTGTGGCCTATCGGAAGACGCCCGCCGTGCGGGACCGGCTCGACGCGGCACGCGAGCACCTGATCGAGCGGGCGACCGCCGTCGTCGCCGACGTGGGGTGGGCGAACGCCTCCGTGACGACCGTCGCCGCCGCGGCCGGGATGTCGGTCGGCTCCGTGTACCAGCACTTCGCGTCCAAGGGCGCGCTGGCCGTGGAGGTCTTCCGGCGCGCCTCCGGGCGGGAGGTGGGGGTCGTCGGCGAGGTGCTGGCCCACGGCACCGGTGATCCGGTCGAACGGCTGGCCCTCGGTGTCGGTGTGTTCGCGCGCCGGGCGCTGGAGAACCGGGGGCTGGCGTACGCGCTGCTGGCCGCCCCGGCGGAACCGGCGGTCGGGCGGGAGCGGCTGGAGTTCCGGCGGCGCTACCGGGCCCTGTTCGCCGCCGTGGTGCGCGAGGGCGTCGCCGCCGGGCTGCTCCCGGCCCAGGACGCGGATGTGACCGCCGCCGCGCTCACCGGCGCCATCGGCGAGGTGCTCGTCGACCCCCTCGCGGACCACGGCGAGGGGTCCGCGGACCGGCTGGTCGCCGAACTGGTCGCCATGTCCCTGCGCTGCGCGGGCGCCCCGCCCGTGGCCGCCTCCCCCGATCCGGAAGGACCGTCATGACCGCGACCGCGGACACCCCGTACGCCGCCCCGCACAGCGAGCCGGCCGCCCGCACGCACGAGGTCACCAACCAGCCGCCGCCGCTGACCGGCCACGACGTCGCCGACGACCCGGTGCTGCTGGAGGGCGTCCGGCGGGAGGGCGCCGCGTGGGCCGAGGAGGACCTGCACCGGATCGGGCGGCTCGCCGGGTCGGAGCAGGTGCAGCGCTGGGGCGAGGAGGCGAACGCGTACGAGCCGGTGCTGCGCACCCACGACCGCTACGGCCACCGGATCGACGAGGTCGACTTCCACCCCGCCTACCACTCCCTGATGGAGGTCGCGGTCGGCGAGGGCCTGGCCGGGGCGCCCTGGGCGGACGAGCGGCCGGGGGCCCATGTGGCGCGCGCCGCCGGGTTCATGGTGTGGAGTTCGGCGGAGGCCGGCCACGGCTGCCCGGTCTCCATGACGTACGCCGTGGTCCCCGCGCTGCGCTCGGCGCCCGGACTGGCGGAGCGGTACGAGCCGCTGCTGACCAGCCGGGTGTACGACCCCGGGCTGCGCGACCCCGCCGGGAAGCGGGGGCTGCTGGCCGGGATGGGGATGACGGAGAAGCAGGGCGGCACGGACGTCCGGGCGAACACCACCACCGCGGTGGAGCGGGCCGACGGCACCTGGCGGCTGCGCGGTCACAAGTGGTTCACCAGCGCGCCGATGAACGATCTCTTCCTGGTGCTGGCGCAGGCGCCCGGCGGGCTGTCCTGCTTCCTGGTCCCCCGGGTGCTGCCCGGCGGCGAACGGAACACCTTCCGTATCCAGCGCCTCAAGGACAAGCTGGGCAACCGCAGCAACGCCAGCAGCGAGCCCGAGTTCGACGACACCGTGGCCTGGCTCGTCGGCACCGAGGGCCAGGGCGTGCGGACCATCATCGACATGGTCACCATGACCCGGCTGGACTGCGTCCTCGGTTCGGCGGCCGGGACCCGGACCGCGCTGGCGCGGGCGGCCCACCATGTGCGCCACCGCAGGGTGTTCGGCGCCAGGCTGATCGACCAGCCGCTGATGCGGAACGTGGTCGCGGACCTGGGCGTCGAGTCGGAGGCGGCGACCGCGCTGGCGCTGCGGCTCGCCGGGGCGGTCGACCGGGCGCAGCGGGGCGACGCGCGGGAGAAGGCGTTTCTGCGGCTGGCGACCGCGGTGGGCAAGTACTGGGTGTGCAAGCGGCAGCCGGCCGCGGTCGCCGAGGCGCTGGAGTGCCTCGGCGGCAACGGCTACGACGAGGCGTCCGGGATGCCGCGGCTCTACCGGGAGGCGCCGCTGAACGGGATCTGGGAGGGCTCCGGCAACGTCAACGCGCTCGATGTGCTGCGCGCCCTGTCCCGTGAGCCCGCCTCGCTGGACGCCTTCGGGGCCGAGGTGGAGGCGGCGGCCGGGGCGGACACACGGCTGGACGAGGCGTGGCGGGCGCTGCGCGGGGAACTGGCCCGCACCGAGGACGCGCAGCTGCGGGCGCGGCGGCTGGTCGAGCGGATGGCACTGGTCCTCCAGGGGTCGCTGCTGGTGCGGCACGCCCCGGCCGCCGTGGCGGACGCGTTCTGCGCGACGCGCCTGGCGGGCGGGGGCGGGGTGGCCTTCGGGACGCTGCCGCCGGGCGCGGACCTCGCCGGGATCCTGGAGCGGGTCCCGGGCGGGGGCCGCTGACGCCGCGGCCCGGGTTCGCCTCCGGCGGCGCGGACCCGGGCCCGGGACCTGCCGGGTCCGCGCCGCCGGAGGAGGTCGGCCCGCGCCTGAGGGCGCGGGCCCGGTGACGGAGGGTCAGACCTGGACGCCGGGGCGGCCGTCCTCGACCACCACGCTCGCCCGGGTGCTCACCGGCGCGCCGGGGCGGGTGACATAGGGGACCACCCGGAAGTCGCTGCGCCAGCGCTCCCGGTCGACATGGACGCGGACATAGCCGCGCTGGGCGTTGAAGAACTTCATGTGCGGGTTGGCGGCCAGGAACTTGGTGCCGTCCGCGTTCATGTCGGCTCCGTCGCCGCCGCTGCTGATGGAGGTGCCGACGAACTCGCTGCCCACGGTGCGCGAGCCGGGGTCGGCGTAGTCGCGCTTGAGGTCCCAGGCGTAGTTCTGGTGGCGGTCGCCGGTGATGACCACCAGGTTGCGCACTCCGGTCGCGTCGGCCTCGGCGAGCAGCCGGTTGCGTTCGGCGACATAGCCGTCCCAGGGGTCGGTCCACACCGTGGCGCCGGGGCCGGGGTCGTGGTCGGTCTGGCCCATCGGGGCCTGGTTGCCGAGGATGCGCCAGCGAGCGGGGGAACGGCGGAAGCCCTTGAGGACCCAGTCGCGCTGCTCGGCGCCGAGGAGGGTGCGGGCGGGGTCGAAGCGGTCCGCGCAGTCGCTGGTGAGGGTGTCGCCGCAGGCCTGGTCGTCGCGGTACTGGCGGGTGTCGAGCATGGTGAAGTCGGCGAGGTTGCCGTAGGGCAGGCGGCGGTACATCTGCACGTCGGGGCCGTCCGGGAGCTGGGGGCGGCGCAGCGGGGCGTGCTCGTACAGGGCCTGGAAGGCGGCGGCGCGGCGGGCGCGGAAGGGGCCCGGGTCCTGGCCCTTCTCCGGGATGTCGTCGGCCCAGTTGTTCTCCACCTCGTGGTCGTCGAAGGTCATGATCCACGGGAAGTTGGCGTGCGCGGCGCGGAGCGGGGCCTCGGACTTGTAGAGGCCGTACTGGAGGCGGTAGCGGGCGAGGTCGACGGTCTCGGTGTGGAACTTCGGGTCGGTGGTGACACCGCGCTTGTTGGTCTTGACGCCGTACTCGTAGAGGTAGTCGCCGAGGTGCACGACCAGGTCGAGGTCCTCGTCGGCCATGTGGTCGTAGGCGGTGAAGTAGCCGTCCTGCCACGCCTGGCAGGAGGCGAAGGCGAAGCGCAGGTCGCGGGTGTTGGTCCAGGGCGCGGGGGTGGTGCGGGTGCGGCCGGCGGGCGAGACGTGACCGCCGGCGCGGAAGCGGTACCAGTAGACCCGGTCGGACTGGAGGCCGTGGATCTCGGGGTGGACGGAGTGGGCGAGTTCGGGGGTGGCGACCACCGTGCCCCGGCGGACCGGGCGGGTGAAGCGCTCGTCGGCGGCGACCTCGTACTCGACGCGGACGGATGCGGCGGGCATTCCGCCGTGGCCGTCGGCGGCGAAGGGGTCGGGGGCGAGCCGGGTCCACAGGACCACGCCGTCCCAGCGGGGGTCGCCGGAGGCCACCCCGAGGGTGAAGGGGTCGGACGGGATTCTGGGCGCGGCGTGGGCGGCGCCGGAGCTCCACTCGCCGGTCCCCAGCATGAGCGCACTGACACCGGCGCCGGCGAAGCCGATCGCCTTCCGCCGGGTAACGGGACGTACGGCCACGGGGTCCTCCTTGGCTCTGGGTGGGTGAACCGCCAGAACCTTCGCGAGGGTTGGTGACCCGCGGCCTCCCGGAACGCGTCCGGGTACCGAGCAATTCGTGAACACGACAACGGCATACACAGCCGGGCGGGGTGTTCCGTCGGTGGTGGCCCGCGGTTCACCTCAATGCCCCTGCCTGATAGCCCGTCAGAAAGCCGGGGACGTGCGGACGGGGCGGCCGGTCGGTGCCGGCCGCCCCGTCCGGGCGCGTGGTGGCGCGGTGTGGCTCAGTGACGTGGTCAGGGTGCGAGGGCGATGTCGAAGAGGTGGATGGTGCCGTTGGCGGGCAGGACGACGAAGTCGGCCTCCTTCGCCGGGTCCAGGGCCACGGAGTGCGCGAAGACGCGGTAGGCGATGCCCGCGTTCCCGTATCCGTCGGGCCGGTTGCGGCCGTCGGTGGCGGCGACGAGGGTCGCGCCGTGGGCGTCGGCCGGGTCGAAGGACCAGTTCGGGAAGCCGATGGTGCCCTTGGTGGAGGTGCCGTCCTTGTAGTACACGGTGGCGCTGCCCGTGGCGCCGCTGGTCACGCCGGACCCGAGGAACACCAGCCGGCTCCCCTTGCCGTGCAGGGTGACGGCCTGTCCGGCACTGGAGACGTTGTCCGGGGTGCCGGCCGGGACGTCGGGCCAGGTCAGCGTGGCGCCCAGGGCCTTGACGGGCGCGCCGGGGGTGAGGCCGGCGGCGGCGAGTTTCTGGGCGGAGAAGCTGTTGCCCTCGCCGTCGAAGTCGCCGGGCGCGGTGTCCGACTCGTCGGTCACCGCGACGCCGTTGTACGCGGCGCGCAGGTTCGCGACCGGTTCGCCGGTGCGCTGGGTGCGGGTGGCCGTGGCCCGGCCCTCGCCGTCGCCGCCCTGGTAGGAGGCGGTCGCGGTGAAGGTCCGGACGGTGAACCCGGGCCGCTGGCCGGGCACCTGGATCCGGAACACGGTCTCCGCACTCCGGCCCGGGGCGAGGGTGCCGTCCACCCGGCGTTCGGCGGGCTGCACCGCCCAGCCGACCGGGCCGGCGAAGGAGACCCGCAGGGAGCGCATCCGGTCCGGGCCGGTGTTGCGGACGGTCACCTTCACCTCGGAGATCGCGGGTCCGTCGAGGTCGACGGGGGCGATGTCGACCACGGTCCGGTCGGCCCGGGCGGCGGCCGCGGTGGGCGCGGTGGGCTCGGTGGGCGCGCCCGCCGGGGCCGGGTGGTGCGGGGTCGCGGCGGCGGCCGCCTGGGCGGGGAGCAGCAGCGCCGCCCCGGCGGCCGTGGCTCTGAGCGCGGTGATCAGCCGGTGGTGTCTCACGGTCGGTCTCCTCGACGTCGCTGGTGTGGGCGGTGCGGGCGCGGTGCGGGCGGTCAGGCGACCGGGGGCATCTCGGTCTCGCGGGAGTCCAGTCCGGTGCGGAGGTTGACCCAGGCGCCCCGGGTGAAGTCGGGGATCTCCACCGGCCGGCCGCCCGCCGCCAGGGAGCGGACGCTGAGCGGGACGGGCGAGCACCAGGCGGCGGAGTCGTAGACGTCGATGTCCGGCACCAGTCCGGCGCGCATCAGCTGGACGGTGCGCCACTGGAGGACGTAGTCCATGCCGCCGTGGCCGCCGTTGTTGGCGGCGTCGTCACCGATCTTCGTCCAGAGCCAGTGGTCGAACTCCTTGCGGTAGGCGTCGAAGTCGCGCCAGGAGTGGCCGCTGTGGTCCGGTTCGACGTAGATCCGGCCGCCGGTCTTCGAGGTGCCCGCGTAGTCCTCGAAGATGCCCCGGCTGCCGGCCAGGCTGTTGATGCGGCTGTAGGGGCGGGGCGAGCTGACGTCGTGCTCGGCGCGGATGACCCGGCCCTTCGCCGTGTCGATCATGCAGGTGACGAGGTCGCCGTTGACATAGGTCTCCTGCCACGACGGGTGCGACCGGGGGACGAAGCGCTCGCGGTAGTCGGCGAGGCCCTTCGGTTCGGTGGCGGTGGCCCGCAGCACGGTCATCCGGTCGCCGCGGTTGATGTCCATGGCGGCGGCGATCGGCGCGAGGCCGTGCATCGGGTAGAAGGAGGCGGTGCTGCGGGCGTGCCAGCGGCGGCGCCAGGCGTCGGTGTAGTACGTGTCGGAGAAGAGGAGTTCGCGCAGGTCGTGCAGGTAGCCGCCGTGGCCGTTGGTGACCTCGCCGAACAGGCCCTCGTGGGCCATCTTCAGCATGGCCAGCTCATTGCGGCCGTAGTTGCAGTTCTCCGCCAGCATCAGATGGCGGCGGGTGCGCTCGGAGGTGTCGACGAGGTCCCACAGCTCGTGCAGTTCGGTGGCGACGGGGAGTTCGACGATGGCGTGCTTGCCGGCGAGCAGGGCGGCGCGGCCCTGCTCGTGGTGGAACTCCCAGGGCGTGGCGATGTAGACGAGGTCGATGTCGTCGCGCCGGAGCATCCGCTCGAAGGCGCGCTCCGAGCCGCCGTACTCGGCCGGGCGGGGCTTGCCCTTGGCGACCAGGCGGTCGGCGGTGCGCTTGGCCCGGTCGGCCCGGACGTCGCACACCGCGGTCACCGCGCAGCCGGGGACGACGGACCAGCCCTCGGTCATCCCCGAACCGCGGTTGCCCAGGCCGATCACGCCGACCCGGACCGTGCGGTGGGGTGCGTAGGCCACGCCGATCATGGACTTCTGGCCGGGCCTGCGGCGGGGTGTGGCCGCGGGAGCGGCGCCCGCCGCCCCGGGCGCGGCGGCCGCGGTGGAGGCGCCGGCGGCCCCGGCCACGAGCGCGCCGGTGCCGGCGAGGGCGCCTCCCAGGAGCAACCGGCGTGAGACAGCGGGGATTTCGGGCATGGGGCATCGCTCCTCGGTCCGTGTACGGCAGGTGGCGGGGAAGACTCTGGCGGCGGCGACACCTCATGTCAATAGATGTTCATTAGGGGGTCGTTTCAATCAGCTTCACGCATCGTTTCGCGCCAGGGCGCGCCCGGGGAACGCTCCTCCGGAGCCCGGGGAACGTCCCGCCGGGGCCCCGGAAACGCCGAGGGCCCGGCCCGCAGGAGTGCTGCGGGCCGGGCCCTGGGAGGTGTCCGGCGGATCAGGGCCGGACACCTCCCAGCCCGCGCCGGGCGGAGGGTTCGTCAGGAACCGGTCGCCGCGCGGATCTGCTCGGTGAGGGTGTCCGTGCTCTGGAAGGTGAGACCGGCCAGGGCGATGTGCTTCCACCGCACCGCGCCCTCCCCGTCGAGGACGAAGACCGAGCGCCGCAGCCCCAGACCGGGCACGGCGATCCCGTAGGCGCGGGCCACCTCCCGGTCGGTGTCGGCGAGCAGGGGGAAGCGCAGGTCGTACTGCTCGGCGAAGCCCTCGTGGCTGTCCAGGCCCTGCGGGCTGATGCCCCACACGGTGGCGCCGAGGTCCCAGAAGCGGTCCAGGTCCGAGGTGTACGAGCAGAGCTGCTTGGTGCACACCGCCGTGTTGTCCCCGGGGTAGAACACCAGGACCAGCGGGTTCCCGCGGTGAGCGGAGAGCGTGTAGTCGCCGCGCTCCGGCCCGGAGGCGGTGCGGACGGTGCCGGGGACGGTGAAGTCCGGTGCGGGGCTGCCGACGTCGGGGGTACGGGCCATGGGGATCCCTCTCTCGGGGCGGGACGGGGCGCGGGGGTGGGCCCCGGTCGCAGGACGCAGTCTGCCAACCTCCGCGCCGCCCGGCGGAGGGGGGTCAGCGCCCGGGGGCCAGCTCCCACATCCGGTGGTCCCAGCCGATGTCGGTGACGGCGCGCACGGTGAGCCCGGCGCGTTCGGCCAGGGACGTGATCTGCTCCGCGTCCCGGACGCCGGAGCCGAAGGCGCACTTCAGGCGGAGGTGGTGGAGCAGGGCGTCGACGTCGTCCTCGTCCGCCGCGGTGACCATCTCGACGAGGAGCAGGGTCCCGCCGTCGGCCAGGGCGCGGCCCGCCTCGGTGAGGGCCTGGACGGCGTCCTCGTCGGGGAGCCACTCCAGGTGGCGGGAGAGCAGCAGGGTTTCGGGGTCCTGCGGCAACGCGCCCGTGGTGGGGACGAGTTCGACGTTCGGGAGGACGTCGGCGTCGAGGATCTGCTCCTCGACGACGCGCAGCGCGGAGGGCATCGCGGCGATCCGGACGCGCAGCTCCGGGTGCGCCTTCACCAGGGCGTTGACGACGGTGGCGGCGCCGTGGCCGGCGGCGGTCAGCTCGGTGACGGCGGACCAGTCGCGGGAGCGCAGCACACCGGGGGCGATCCAGCGGGCCTCCTCCTCGATCGCGGTCCGGGCGGAGCCGGCCAGCCGGGGGTCCTCGGCCACCGCCTCGGCGAGGGGCTTGCCGCTGAGGGTGCGGTAGCCGGGGCCGCCGGTGAGCAGGGTGTCCAGCAGGCCGGAGAGGGAGGCGTCCATGGCGGCCTCGATGCCGCCGAGGTGGTACTCGTCGGAGGAGTGGTCGTCCTCGACGAGTTCCTCGCTGACCGGGGTGAGGCGGTAGCCGTCCTCGTCGTGGCCGAGGACGTCGAGGGAGACCAGGTAGGTGAGCAGGGCGCCGAGGCCGGCCTCGTCGGCGCCGGTGCGGCGGGCGAGTTCGGGCAGGGTGCGCACCCCGCCGTCGACGAGGTCGACCGCGCCGAGGGTGACGGCGGCGCGGATGGCGAAGCCGGGGGCCAGGTCGGTCAGTTGGTGGAGGCGCTCGTGGGCGTCGTCCTCGTCGTGGGCCTCCTCGGCCTCGGCGGGGCTGACGCCCGGGGCGGGCGGTTCGGTGCGGCGCCAGTAGCCGGTGATGTGGGTGTGGTCGCGCGGGACCTGGCGTTCGGCGACCAGGTGGCGGCGGATGCCCTTGAGGGCGACGGCCTCGCCGGCCACCCAGGCGAAGACCGTGCCGGGCAGCCACTCCATGGTGCGGACCGCCTGCTCCAGGAGGTCGGTGGTGCCGGCGGGCGCGCCGTCGCGGGAGAGCCAGGTGATGTCGGCGTCGGCGCGGGTGGGCAGGTCCTGGCGGTGGCTGTCCTCGCCGACCTCGATGAACACCTTGGCGCGGGTGCCTTCGGGCATCTCGGCGAGCCAGCGGCCGATGGCGGGCAGGGCGGTCTCGTCGCCGACGACGAGGATCCAGTCGGCGCCCTCGGGGTGGCTGTGGGACATCTTGGGGCCGGCGATCCAGGCGCTCTCGCCGGGCTTGACGCGTTCGGCCCAGGTGGAGGCGACACCGCCCTCGTGGCGGACGAAGTCGAAGTCGATCTCGCCGGCGGCGGGGTCGTGCCGGACCGGGGTGTAGTCCTTGGCGACCGGGCGGCCGTCGGCGGGCCAGTCGAGGCTGCTGACGTTCTGCCGGGGCAGGACCAGGCGCCCGGACTCGTCGGTGAAGAAGAACTTCACATGGTCGTCGAAGCCCTCCGTGCGGAGCGCCGGCAGGTCCAGTCCGTCCCGGGTGAAGGCGTGCAACTGCTCGCCGCCGAGGGTCAGACGGCGCATCCCCGGGGTGATGTTCTCGGCGCGCAGCACCGTCAGTTCCCTGATCACGATGGGGAAGGTGACGACCGAGCGGGGGCTGCGGGTGGACATGCTGGGGCTCCTTCGTACAGCGGGCGCCCCCGCGGGTGCGGGGGCGCGTCGGCGGGCCGGCGCGGGGCCCGGGGCGGGGCGCCGCCCGGGGGGGGGGTATCCAGCGCGCGCCGCGGGGGGAGGCGAGAGGGGGCGAGTGAACGCCCCCCCAGG